>JAYSZV010000232.1:0-3132 GCA_043737875.1 Candidatus Lloydbacteria bacterium | reverse complement strand
TAAATACTGCAAAATAATATGGACAGCAAAGACCGCAGAGAAGTAATACAAGTAGACGGAGTCACCATGCTCCTCATTATCGCCCTCATCGCCAACTTGCTTGTCGTCGGTTTCATTTATCGATGGCACGGTTGGCAATCGTTTGACGATGCAAAGCGTCACAACGTGGAGTACACAAAGCTTCTGGGAGAGTCTCACCAATTGAAGCAAGAAATCATTAAAATGGAAGGAGTGAAGGCGTGGACGGAAACAGAATACTACGCAATTCTTCCTTCGGAAGATATCGCACCCTGATTACATCTTGAGATGAGGGAATAAAAAACACCCCGTAGGGTGTTTTTATGTGGGCGCTCCATGTCGCGCGATTGTGCTGTTTGTCCAACGAGGGTTGTCTGATACCTCTTTCACAATTTTGAGAAATGGAGGAAGGCGGACTATCTGTGCCTCATCCATGAGTTCAATTTCCAAGAGGGCATGAGGAAGTACGGGACTCACAAATACATCAAGCTCAAAGTATTGGTGCTTCCATACAAAGCAATGACGATGCTTCACAATGGGTATGCGAGAAGGGTCAAGCGCGGTCGCACGCAGATAGTGATATTCTCGAGAAGAAAGAATGCGCTCTGTTTCCACCCGCGTAATCTCGGTAATTTTGCGCTTGGTAGTTTCCGTATAAAACCATGAGCCGTTTTGTCCACGTGCACGAATCCGACGTTTCGCACCATTCTTAGTGCGGATGAGATAGCGCTGTTCGATAGTCACGCGCTCATAGTGAGGGAGTTTGGTCCAATCAGGAATTTCCACCAGATATTTCCGCTCAATCTCAAGCGGTACAGGTTCACCCAACACGTGACAGACCTCCTTCTGGAGTTCCTCCATTTTTGACTCAAAGCTTGCATTCGGCTTATTGGCAATTACGCGCAAGTGAGGGTGCCCCACCCACGCCTTCATTGTCCGCTCGTCGAGGGCACGCGCCTCCTTCGGTGCTTCCGTACGTGCACTGTTGTTTTCCAGTGAGTAAAACGCTTCTGCCCCAAGTGCTGATGTGCGCAAGTGCATGACCGCGCGATAGCGTTTGTCGCGAAACTTTGTGATATCACCGCGAAACTGCGTGCAGAGTCCCGAAAAGTGGTCGGAGGTGGTGTATGCCAACCCATCCATCAGTCCACGGTCACAAATGACCACTGGTTTTTTTACTTGGGGATTTTTTGCCGCTTTCATGCAGACGGCTTCATCAGACAAAATCTTTTTGAAGACGAGCTCCTGAAAGAGTTCGTTGGAAACGGTCCTGTTGGGGATGATGCCGCTCCCAATTAAACTTGTTGCTGCTTCTTTTGCAATGAATACCGTGTACCCCAAATTTGAAAGATGGTCACGGAGGAGAGAAAGTCCCGTCGATTTGCCCGCACATGGTCCACCCGTAATAACAAAAACAGGAATCTGGTGCATAGTAATTCTCCATCATGGTAATGAGCACTCATCTCCCCAAACGCTAGCACACCACACCGTCACGTCAATGTAGGGCGAGTGCTGTCCTTGATTATTTTAGCGGTGCCCACTATCATGTCCCTAGATGTTTCATTGGAGGCAACATGAAGAAGCTTATTATCGGATTTACTGGCGAAATGTCCTCGGGCAAGGGGACCGCAACTACGCTTTTGAAGACGTGGTATCCCAATACCCCCTCGGTGCGATACTCTGACTCACTTCGCGAGTTTTACGCGTGGATGCGCAACGACTTCCTCGAAGGATATCCGCTCCTCTCGGGACTCAAAGAGGAGGCCTCGACTGCGCAATTACAGGCATTGTCCACGAAACTTCGTGAACTATTTGGAGAGAACACCCTCGAACGCGCCATCATGGCTCGCGTGGGAAGATTCGGAGATGACAGCCCTATTATCATTATCGAGGGAATCAGGCGCTTGGTGGATATCACCACGCTCATGAAGGATGACAGTGTAAAGTTTCGACTGGTGTACGTCGAGGCACAACCCGCCGTGCGTTATCATCGTCATCTGATTCGCAACGAAAAGCCCGGTGACAATGAGCTTACCTTTGCGCAATTTCTTGCACTCGGTAGCGCAGAGGCGGAAGCGCAGATTCGCCACCTTCGCTATTCTGCAGATGCAATTATCGACAATAGTGGCACAAAAGAGGAATTCGCTCCCGAGCTCAAGGCGGTGATGAGTGTATTTCTAGAAGAGTAGTGCGACCACGGAAATAGTATTTCCGTGGTCTTTCTTTTTTGCATTTTCTTGTGAACTGAGTAGAATAGCGTCAGAGATTTCGGTGTGTGTATGTATTATAAAAGGAGCAAGTAAACATGGGTTTATCTATCAGTGATGAAGCGGCAGCATTCCTTTTGCGACAAATCGCGAGGGAGCCAGACAAAATGAAACAACCGCTTCGGTTAAGCACAAGCAAAGGAAAAAGGTGCGGTGACGTCGGTCATGCCTTCACTTTTGAAGCGCGACGCAAAGAGGGGGATATCCATGTGGAATCAGGGGGTCTCACCATTTTGTGCAACATCGACGATTGTCCTGAATTTGAATATGCAGCAATTTCTATTGCTCGAAATGGCGTAGGGGTCTTCGCTTCAGAGCGGGTGATTGTGATCCCTGACGGCGCAAAAGTGTGTGGCTGTGGCGAGAGTGCCACGATGCCACCCGCAAAGTAGGGGGAGAAATAAATAAAGTAAGGCGCAACGGCAACGTTGCGCTTTTTACGATGCCAAAACTCCAAAATTGACGAAGTGGCACGCGGTGATGCAAAATTTTACTTTGCGGTGTAGTATAATCGCTACGATATGGATGATAAAGAAACATCGGATAAAAAGCAGTCCATTAGCGCCCGCGAAGAAGCGGTGCTTGCTTTTTGGAATGACAAGAATATTTTTGAAAAGTCACTCCTCCAGAATGAGGACAAGGATACGTACGTGTTTTATGACGGACCACCTTTTGCGACAGGTCTCCCGCATCATGGGCATTTGTTGCAGGGTACCATCAAAGACATCATTCCGCGCTTTCAAACAATGCGTGGTCGCTACGTACGGCGCCAATGGGGCTGGGATTGTCACGGCCTCCCAATCGAAAACATCATCGAGAAAGAATTGGGCTTCAAGGCGAAAAAAGA
>JAYSZV010000231.1:0-1163 GCA_043737875.1 Candidatus Lloydbacteria bacterium | reverse complement strand
AAACTGAAACTCAGCATGCTGTTCTCCTGTTGATAAGTCGTTGTACAAGTTCAGTAACATTATATCACATAATCAGAAAATAGTCCAGTATGGGCACTCCCTCCCCTTTGCTCAATCGGACAAACAAAAAACCTCCACTTTGGAGGCCTTTTATTAGTGACACTGTAAGCTTTAAAAATGTGCGTGTCGTGTTTTGCTGAGGAAGTCCGTTGCGAGCCACGCAGTGACCGCAAGGATGCCGAGCAGGAGTCCCAAGGATGTCGCTTCCGTGTGCATGAGCGCTTCGCGCGCAAAGACTACGTTACGTGGGATGTCGGTGAGTGCTGGAGCATTGGCAAACACGTTGCTATAAGAAATGTATTCAGTCGACCGAGCGATAAATACGAATACAATAAGCGACTTCAAGAATAGCGGATTGAGTAGCGTGCGGAATGCCCACACAACATAAATGCGTCGCATGATACGGCGACTCAAATCTTTATTTCTTTTTTCGTTAGTATTGTTCATATTCTGCATATCCTGCATATCAGGCATAGTATTCTTTTGTGCCTACAAAATGTTGGGTAATGTTAGGCGTTGATATTTTGGTTCTCTCGACCTATCAATCGCTCGAGTTCTCGTTTCGCACGGTAGATTTTGGTTTTCACGGCTGAGACAGTTGTCCCTTCCATGTCGGCAATTTCTTTCTGCGAATATTCTTCGAGGAAGTGGAGCTTGAGGGGTCGAGAGAGCTGGGCGGGCATTTGGGAGAGGAATGAGGCTACGTAATCGCGCATCACGTCATCTTCTTTGGTGTTCGCCGGATCGGGGAGGGTTTCATAAAACTCGGGGTCGAGTTCGATTTGTGCCCCTCCCTTCTTCTTTAACTTTTGATAGTGCGTAAAGGTTGTATTCATCAGAATTTTGTATCCCCACGACTTAAATGAGGCCCCTTCGACGGTTTTGAATCGGCGCGCATTAAAGTATATCTTGGTGAATGTTTCTTGGACGATGTCCTCTGCTTCTTCACGGCTATGAATCACACTTTCTGCCTTGCGGAGGAAGGCATCCTGATACCGCGTCACGAGTATCGCAAAAAGGCTCGGGTGTTCAATCGAGCGCATGAGGACGACCTCGTCGGGGGTGTCGGTGACGGTTGTTTCGTTTTCGTTGAGTAACATATG
>JAYSZV010000230.1:0-7347 GCA_043737875.1 Candidatus Lloydbacteria bacterium | reverse complement strand
TATGGATTCGGCACAAGGGTCGTAATCATAAATAACAAACAACGAGTTTGTTATTTATGAACGTTCCCTATGCGCGCTGTACGTTGACTGCGCTCATTCCCTTAGGGGAGTCCTCAGTCTCAAAGCTCACAGCATCACCCTCACGGAGCTCGTCAAACGAGACACCTACGAGTGAGTTCGAGTGAAAGAAAAGATCCTTTCCCATGCCCTCAGCAGAGATGAAGCCGAAACCTTTTTCAGTAACCTTTTTGATTGTTCCTGTCATGATTTTGGTGTAAGTGGATAAAATACAAAAGTTGGTTTCTAGAAAATCGACTACTTCTCAACGCTCAATTTTGTACGAGAAGCATAGCATGGATGAAACATAAGTCAATACGATTCTCATGCGAATTGATTATATTCATTAATTCACTACAAGTTCACCTGAAAACCTTAATATTTGCAATATATTATGATTAATATGCCATGCAAGGACAGTAGTCTTTCGTGTCAATTTTGAAGTGAGAATTTTCATTAATTGAAACAACTATGGGACTTTTATCTTGGATTATTTGCGGGGCATTGATTGGATGGGTGGTGGCATTCATCACCATGGCCGACCTCGAAAACGCTGTTTTACTGCAAATCATACTCGGAGTAGTCGGTGCGATAATGGGGGGATGGATCACCAGCATGATACGCGGAGCTTCGGTTCGCGAATTTAATATATATAGTTTTTTTATTGCGCTCGTTGGATCATGTGTACTCATACTTACTGTTCGTGCCATCTGAAGATAGAAATATTATTTGCTCCACAAAAAAGACCCTCCGAGGGTCTTTTTTACGACAATTTTTAATTACTATTGTCGTTCACTTATTACCATATACCTTAGTAAACTACCGTCTTGAATGCATTAATCTTGATATCACCAGTACCATGTACTGCCTCACTACCAAATTCGATGGAAGCAAGATACTCAGTACCCGAAATATGTCCACGTGACTGCAAGTAGCTGAAGAGTGGCTTGAACTCGAGAGATCCGACAGGCATTGGGTCGAGCATTTGGAATACGAGGAATCCCCATCCTAATGGTCCGAAATTGTCTGCACGGTAAAATGAATAGCGTATTCCATCGATAGTAATGTTCTCTCTAAACCATGCTGGATTTCGATCGAGTCCGTATCCTCCATAAGGCACGAGCGCTACCATTATTTCGTGAGTAATTGGACTATCGAGAAATCGTGATCCACGATATACACCATCTCTGGTCAACCATAAATCAAAGGTAAGTTGCCCTGTTCCCGTGGTCACATTCGTTGTGTTCCATGTACTGCGCGCTGAGGTAATCGAGCTGAGTGGGCGTGCAAGTGTAGATCCGGGAGTTGATTGATATCCAGGTTTCTGTCCATAGATGATGGAGGGCCAACCTTTCACCTCATTTGGACCGTCAGGCCACTGCCAAGTCAGGCGGGCAGTCATTGATCCGTCCGATGTGAGTCCTGCTGTTCCCGTACACTGCTCGAACCATCCCCAGACTCCTTGTTTGCCCCATTGATCATTCAAGAGTTTATATGAACCAACATCATTAATATTTCCATCGTTACAATTAGTTGGAATATTGCTTATTGGTGCAACCCATCCACCAGTTGCAGATGCTGGTGAAGGAGTCGGGGTTGGCGCTGGTGTAAACGCAGCGTCCCATGATGTACCGTTCCAGTTATACCAAGCACCCGCAGTATTCTGGTGTGAGATAGTTGCTCCATCATATTTGACCTTGGCTGTGTTCGCAGTAAATCCTGCGTTGACACCATTTCGTTTAACCACTCCACCTACCACGGTCCATGTATTTTGTTGACCATCGACAATGCTTGTGGCGGGAGGAATGGTGACTTCCATTGGATTTGCTGTGCTCACCCATCCTGCTCCATCCCATGACCACCATCCACCTGCAGTATTCTGATGGAATATGGTTGTTCCGTTAAAGTAAAGCTTGGTGACATTGGCACTGAAGTTTGCGTTAGCGCCATTACGTTGTACTGCGCCGTTCACAACAGTCCATGTATTCTTTGATGTGTCGGTAATTTTCGTTGCAGGAGGGATTGTCGTTCCAGCAGGTGATGTTGCGACGGTAGGTGCGGGCGTAGTCGCAGTACCAGTTGGGTCGGCAGAAGCAACCCAATTCGCTCCATCCCATGACCACCACCACCCTGTGGAGTTTTGCTGAAATACGGTTGAGCCATTAAAGTAAAGCTTGGTGACATTGGCACTAAAGCCTGCGTTGACTCCATTACGCTTTACTACTCCTGCTTCAATCGTCCAAGTGTTCTTCGCGCTATCGATGATACGTGCAGAAGGAGGAACTGTCGTACCTAGAGGAGACGTCACGGTGGTTGGTGTGGGAGCAGGTGCAGGAGTTGGTGTCGTTGGGTTCGTAGTTACGACCCATGTTACACCATCCCACAACCACCATCCACCGGCAGTATTCTGCTGGAATACGGTGGTGCCATCGAAATACAGATTCGCGACATTCGCACTATAACCTGCATCGACGCCATTGCGTTTCACGACACCTGCGACAATCGTCCACGTATTCTTTGTAGCATCAATGATACTTGTTGCAGGGGGAATATTCGTTCCTTTTGCTGAGGCCACGATTGTTGTTGGAGTTGGCGCGGGAGCTGGTGCTGGTGCTCCTGATGCAGTCAACACGCCAAGCGATGCGGAATAGCTTGAGACTCCACCTGTAGTAGTCATTGCGCGAACGCGATACGCATAGAGCGTCCCCGGAAGAAGCCCGATGTTGATAAACGTCGTTCCTGTGTTGGTGCGAATTTGTGTAAATGTAGTACATCCCATTCCCTGACAGCGCTCAAGGAAATATCCATTTGCGCCAATACTTGCGCCCCACGTGAGCGTAATCTCGGTAGTGAGTGTGGAGGTGACGCGCAGTCCCGTAGGAGCAGGAAGCGTAGGTGCCGGTGCAGGAGTTGGAGTAGTTGCAGTTGTCCCCATCGGACTGATGGCAGTATACGTCCATCCTGTACCGTTCCATGACCACCATCCCCCAGCAGAGTTCTGCTGGTATACGGTTGTTCCGTTAAAGTAGAGCTTGGTGACGTTGGCACTATACCCTGCGTTGACGCCATTGCGTTTCACGACACCAGCAACGATCGTCCATGTGTTCTTCGTGGTGTCGACGATGCTTGTTGCAGGAGGAACGGTTGTTCCCGCGGGAGAGGTGATGGCGGTAGGTGCTGGTGCGGAGGCTGGGGCAGGAGCAGGCGCTGGAGCAGGAGCAGGAGCAGGAGTTGGAGTTGGAGTTGGAGCTGGAGCTGGAGCTGTTCCACTCGTTAATACGCCAAGTGGTGCTGTATAACCTGAAACTACGCCAGACGTGTTCATTGCGCGGACGCGATAAGTATAGACCGTCCCTTGAAAGAGTCCGGTGTTGATGAATGCCGTTCCTGAATTTGTTCTAATTTGCGTGAAGTTAGTGCATCCCGTTCCCTGACAGCGCTCAAGGAAATATCCATTTGCGCCAATACTTGCGTTCCATGTGAGGGTGATCTCGGATGGTGTCACAGAAGTGAAGCGCAGTCCCGTAGGAGTGGGGAGAGTGGTGGCCGGCGCTGGAGCAGGAGCTGTCGCTGGAGCGGGCGTAGGTGCAGAAACAAATGGCTGTTGATACTGAGAAACGACGCTCCATGCCATTTCTTGTAACTGTCGTGCCTGTGTCGAGTTCAAGGCCCAAGTGAGGTTCGCGGGAACTGCGGCACCAACAGGGCTCGATCCATAAATCGTCGCGTACTGCACTAAACCGATATAGTAATTACCAATGTCATTAAGATGAACAGTATCAGCAAAGAAATGATTTATTCCGTCTGGTCCTGCAGGAGCCCAGCTAATTGCGCGTGACTGAACGGCGTCATAGAGTGCCATCATTGCGCGGTGACCCGGAATGATGCCTATCTTCGGCCCAGAAGGGATTCCATTATTGACTTCGCGAGCGAGTCGCTCAAAAATAGCACCGTCAGCTTCTGTTCTCGTTCTCCATTCGGAGCGATTGGTCACACCATCACCGAAGAATCCCCCGACGCCGAGCCATGTCGAGTACATATAGACACGCACATTGGGATTAAACTGCACTGCGCGATCTCTCCAACGGCGAGCATAGTCATGACTTCCTTCGGAATTGATGGAAAGCTGTACAGGAATACGTTCTGTCATGACAAACACATCATACGCAGCTCCAGGTTGAGCGAGTGCGTCGAAAACGTCTCCCGCGTAGGTGGCACCAGTTTCTGCTGACCAGTGATTATTCCAACTGTTATTCAATGTGGACCCACCAATGACTTGGATCTTCATTTGAATACTCTTATTCATCTTCTGCGCCGTATCCATTATATAGAACGGCATCGTTGTGTTGACCAATGAATGACCAACTTCAGCCAACTTCACGCTATTGACCGGGGTGACCGTCTGCGCGTTTGCCTTCTGCAGGAGGAACCCTGAGCCCACGAGACTTGCGAGTGCAAGCAGGGCGACAGAAAGAAGTGCTGCGGTGAATAATCGAGCTGAATAAGAAATTGGATTCTTCATCTTAAGGTGTGTTAATTAATGCAACGATAATACATAATAGTATACGTGATACTCATATTTTCGAATACTATACTTATTCACAGATTGCTCCTTGCGAACAAAACTATATTTAAGCAATACCAAATGATTTTAAAACTAAAAAAAACCTCATAATGAGGAATATTTATAGAATAACCATATATAGAGCGTTTTACAAAAACGCGTTAATCGAAAATAGTAACAAGATATTCGTCTATTTCTCGCTGATCCAGCGCATAGAACTCTTTCCCTTCCATGAAAAGTCGTGTCGCAAGTGAAATTCCTACAAATCGCCAGTGCCAAGGCTCAAAAACATAATACGCATTTTTCTTTGGGTAAGAGAGTACAAATCCGTACTTATGTGCATTCTCTGTAAGCCATACGTACGCCTTCGACTGCTCAATACTTGTGTACTTTGCACCAAGCTCAAGTGTGGTGAAATCAACTGTGGTACCCAATTGGTGTTCAGAATATCCCTGATCGGCAGAAAACTTGTTTGCCCCTGTGCCATATGTCACGCGATAATTCGCCTTCAGTGTACTCTGCTCAGCAAACGATCGGAATGCAGAAATGACGCGGAGGTTGACCCCGCTCCCCCCTGCAGCATCCATAAGCGCCATGAGATGCGGGTGTACGGTGTTCAAAATATTTTTTTCTGCATCGCCATAGACATACGCGCGCGGCAAGGTCGCGAGCTCTTTTGGGCTAAAATTTTCATTTAAGAAATACACTTTAGAATATTTCTTCAGTAGCTCTTTGTCTGTATTTTGGAGTTTTTCAAGTGTACCCACAGTGCCAGACACTGCGCGCACCTGCGCCTCCATGGCGTCGACGATACCCCCAACCTCATTGAGTCGCCCTTGCAACGTATCGCGCTCGCCCTTTGTACGCTCGAGAATACCATTGATTGCGTTGAGATTGGCGGAAAGTGCGGCGGATGTTGATGCGTACTCCATTTGCGTGGCGTACAGGTTGTAGGCGGCAGCATCACGCTCCTTCGTGAGTGATGAGAGAATAAATGTCTGATACACCAACGTTATACCGAACGCGACAAACCCCACAGTGAAGAGTACGAAGAGAAGCGCGGTAGTGCGATATCCATCGGAGTTCATAAGTAATAATTATAGCACAAATTCGTTCACTCGCGTGCATAGAAAGACCTACATATTAGTATGTTACAATTTTATTTAGCCGATACGAGACGCAATGAAACAATTTTTTTTAAAAAAAATCAACGAACTATTCGGCATTGACACACGCTCGCTGGCACTCTTGCGCGCTTTGCTCGCACTTATTGTACTCTATGACTTTCTCGTTCTACGTCTCCCCTATCTCAATCTCCACTATGGGGAGTGGGGTACATATCCAAGTGTACTCAGTAGTGCAGGGACCAATCCCGACATCTTGCTTTGGGGTATACACTATGCATCTCCATGGCCATTCATCTTCTTGTTACGCGATGCATTCCCACTTTTGCCACACCTCATACTGACTCTTGGCGTCGTGAGCGGAATATTTCTTTTTGTGGGATGGCGCACACGCATCGCGACTGTCGTCGTGTGGCTCTGTGTGATGAGCATCCAAATGCTGAACCCCGTTGTACTTCAAGGAGCAGACGTGCTCTTGCGCCTCGCACTTTTCATCGGGATGTTTTTGCCATGGGGAGAGGCGTACTCCGTCGATAGCGCGCTCACCTTTCACGCTCCGAAAAAGCAGAGGATTTTATCGGCATGGACCATGGCATTTCTGATACAGATTGCCTGCATGTACCTCTTCGCTGGACTAGAGAAAAGTGCACCAGAGTGGACGATACATGGCACCGCAGTCTACTACGCGCTCTTTATCGACCAACTCTCGACTCCAATCGGCGAATTCATTCGACAGTTCCCTACTCTCATGCAATTCCTGACGTTTAGCGTCAAAACACTTCAAGCCTACGCATTGTTCCTCCTGTTTATTCCGTACATGACAATACCCTTGCGCACGCTCGGGATGATTGCGCTCATGATGATGCATCTCTCTTTTGCGCTGTCGCTCAACTTGGGATTATTCTCATGGGTTTCCATCGTGGTACTGTGTGCGTTTATTCCCACGCCTTTGTGGGACACACTCACAAAGCACGCACGCCGCTCATTTGGCGGTCTCACTATGTATTTTGATGCGGAGTGTGGTTTTTGCAAAAAATCATGCTATCTCATTCGCACCTTTCTTCTCCTTCCCGATACACTCATCATTCCCGCACAAACCAATCCCGACATATACAAAATTATGACGGAGAAAGACTCGTGGGTTGTCGTCGATAGGACGGGGGCGCACACCACCACCTACAGTGCGGGTCTCGCAATCGCAAACGCTTCTCCGTTGTTGTACATATTTGTACCACTCCTGGGGACTGCGTGGGCGCGCCGTATTGGCGAGCGTGTTTATCGCTATATCGCAAATCATCGTAAGCAGATGTGTCTCCCTAAATCGCACCAAATGACCTTACCCACCAGCGTCAAAAGAGCGTTGCGACTCGTCTCTATCACTCTCGCCGTACTCTATATAGTGTCGGTGATCTTTTGGAATTATGCGGGTTACGTCGGAGTGCGCACCCGCATCGTCACACACGCTCCATTATATAGTGACACCATGTGGAAACTTGGGCTTGTGCAATCATGGCGATTGTTTGCGCCATATCCTCCGAAGGATGATGGCTGGTATGTCGTGTCGGGCACTATAGCAAATGGACAGACAATAAACGTATTTGA
>JAYSZV010000229.1:0-1173 GCA_043737875.1 Candidatus Lloydbacteria bacterium | reverse complement strand
AAATCAAAGAAGAAATCAACGCCGACATTGTCATCAAAGAAAAGCTTGGTGAGAACGAATACATTGCATCACATCCCGAGAAAGGCAAGCTCCGTAAGCACGTCGCATATTTCTTGGGCGAAGCCGCATTCCAGCCACTTGAGCTCGAAGAGGGCAAAGGCGGACTCGATGACGCCCGCTGGTTTAAGGCCGTTGAAATTGTCGACTTGAATATTTACGACGATATTCTCCCCATCATCACGAAGGCAGTTACTTTGCTTATCGCGCAGAAATCATAATTCGGACGCATTGTTTGCATCCGTTTTTTAAGCACCTCAACCGCAATCGTTGCAAACTTAACCTACCCGCATAACTCATGTTCATGAGCATGTTGTGTGATGTGCATATGTGCATATTTGCACTGTTCCGTGCTCGACATTATGCGTGAATACGCGAGTTTAAATAAAACCACAAATTGATTGTAGCCACCCCTGACAACCCCGTGTTGTCGGAGGTGAGTGCAATCAATTTCGCTTCGAAGTGGTGAGCACGCTTTGCATTTAGACTTCTTGGCACTTAGGTTTCTTGCGATACGCTGAATCGAATGCTCGCTCAAATCAGAGTTTTTTATTAGTCTTGATTAAATCGGGAGTGGAGAGTAGTATCCAATCTGGAATGTTTTTCTGAAGGATTTTTATGAAAAAGCAGATTACGCTCGTGGCTCTCTTGTGCGCCCTTTCCTCTCCCGCGTTCGCCGTTAATGTCGTGGCGTCACCACCGACGATGGATACCAAAAAGTGGACGAAGCAGTTGGATGTGCATCGTTGCTTTGCATCTGGACTTCGTACTCGCGCCGAGCGATTTTACGAGATAGACCCCGCGCTTTCTCCTCCCAATAATCGGCTTTATGAAGAAAGATCGGAAGACGGTGTTGTCATGGTGGTGCGTTTTGCGGAGTGGACAAACAAAATCTCTGTTCGCGACGATATTTATCTTCTTAACGAGAAATGGACCAAGTTCAGCCTTCTCAATGAGGCTGAAGAATTCAGGTTTGCCCTCTTTATGCATCCCAATTTTTCCAAGTGGGCTCAAGTTGCAGAAGCACCTTGCCCTAAGTGAATCAGTGTAACTCGGTTTATAATCAAGACGCATTCCTGCGTCTTTTTTGTAACGTGATAAAACACACCTCACCAA
>JAYSZV010000228.1:0-3157 GCA_043737875.1 Candidatus Lloydbacteria bacterium | reverse complement strand
ATTGGCTGACAGTGACAGAGGGGGCGCAAAATGGAGCGTACCAGGTGGGAATTTCTGATGACCGCCTGGCAGTACAGAAGGCAGGGAGTATTTCGTATGTCCATGCACGAGACTACTTCTACCCATTACTCTTACGCACAGACAGCTTCGTATTACTCAACCGTGCAGTTATAGAGAGCGGTACTGCGGGCATCAGTCACAATGGGACCTTTGTCACATACACGTACCCAATATCCTTTCTTGATACACACAAAAATCTTGTATATGACAACGGTGGTGCGCGAATCTATCGCTAGGATTTTTTTGTTGCTGGGAAGAAGACGTACGCAAGCACTGCGAATAGCGCACTAAGCGCATTTCCCACAAACCACGCGAAGCCAATACCTAAAAGCCCATGTTCTACCCATAAAAGACTGAGCGAGAGTACGAGTATCGCGTACATCATATTTGTTGCGATAAGTTGTTTCAAGTGTAATCGCAACTTGTATATCGAGGTAAATATTGCGAGCACACTCACAAAGACACCCGACAGGGCAAACAGATAGAGCACGGAGAGACCACCGAGTGCATACGAGGCACCGAAGAACGAGAGTATCCACTCTGCGAGGATACACAAGAGAAAAATCGCCGGGACAATAAGTATAAAAATTGCCTTCAGTGCTTTTTTGATACTCGAACCAATGTTCGCTTCATCAAAAGAGCCCTCGGCAAAAAGCGCACCAGAAACGGCCTTCGGGATGGCGTACAATAGATTCGCAATCATGAGGACAATATAGAAGAAAGCGGCCGAGGAGGAACCCAGTGTGTTTGTAATAATAAGCGGGAGAAGCGTCACCGGGAGAAGCGAGAGCACCACTGCGGTATATGTACCTGCAGAATAGCGCCAAATCTCGAGGAGCACTGTCTTTTTCAAGACAAAGCGCGGACGATAATCGAACACTTTCCAGATAATAAAAAGGCTTAGCAGTGCCCCGATTGTTTGCGCTATGGCAACAGAAGCAAAAATGCCGATTGCCCCATATACATAAAGCACAAGGGGCAGGAGCATCTTTATAAAGCTAAATATTCCATTGACGATAAATGAGTATTTGGTCGCACGATATGCCAGAAACACAGAGTCAGTAAGCATGTTGATTCCTGACGCGACGCAAAAAATAACAAAGGCGAGTTGCTCATCCCAGTCTCCTATGGTGTGTGCAAGTGTGGGTGAAATATACGGCAGGAGGAGAATAAATACAGTGGCAAATATTGTACCCGCAATTGCAACAAGCATAATTCCTGTATTCAATTTTTCATTTCGGTCTCTGGAATTAGCAAGAAAACGCACTAGGCCACTGTCGACGCCCAACAAACTGAACATGGCAATAAAGTTCATCGAGGCAATCAGTGTCGATGCGATACCAATGTGCTCTGGGTTAATGAGACGAGCACTGATGAGCCAGAAAAAAAATCCAAAACCAGAAAGAACCGCCGTTGACAGGACGAGGAAAAAAGAATTTTTATAGAGACTGTCAGAAAAAAATTGTTTCGTGATTGTGCGCATATGCTATGCGTGCTCTTGCTAAATTAGAATTACATGCTATAATTCATGAATGTCGGGCACCCATAAAGAGACTCAAGGTATTGTATCAGTAATCGCGACTCTCTACACATGTGTTGCCAGGTATGGAGACCAACAATAATGGAACAACGTCGCACAAACATCTTAGGGATAGGGTGGCAATACACCGCGTACATGCGGGAGGATGGGCGCGTGCTTAAAAAATACAACTCCCCACTGGTGGCTTATCTCAAAATGACAAAAGACTGTATTCTCCGTAATCCACAAATGCTCATCCATATTCCAAGGTACTATCGCGAATGTAGGCGAGAGGCCGTAAGCTCCCTTCGTGAGGTTGCAAAAACGAGCATCGACCCCAACATGATTGGTAATCCAACTATCATACACGACCTCGACTATGTCCAAGACTATGTTACTCCGCTACGTAAATATCTTGTTGGTGCAAATCTCACCCAAGGACAAATAGTTATCGACAACTTTGTTCATTTCAATGTGGAGCTTGCTAAAAAAAGATTCATTGATAGGACTTTTAAAATTATGGATAACTACGGTATCGGCAGCAATGGACAAATTGTACTCGTGGACCTCGGTGAGATAGTCACCGACGCAGAGCGAATCAGCGCTGTCTTACGCGAGCGTCCGTGGGAGAAGTTACCTGCGGGAGGATCACTGCCGAAACATCTGCGCACATATTTCAACAAACACATGGGTGACGCGCTCCTCCCCCTGTCGCAACACTCCGATGAGTAATCGCCTGCTCATTTTTATCACACTCACACTCGTGAGCGTTCTTGCAATAATGCTTGGTGTTTTTGTTCATCTGTGGGGGGAGAGTTTAAATAATCTCGCCCAATTGGAGGTCTCTCAAGTATACGTTTCTTCCGAAGCTCCACCCACACCACCGCAAACGCCAAGCGTGGCAAAGGCTCATACCACAGCCTTACCGCACCCATTTGGGATATCAATGGGGGCTCGCCTTGGATACATGAGCGAAGCGAGGCTCAATAGTGTACTGAGTGATATTGCAGATATTGGTTTTACGTGGGTGCGCTTTGATATCGACTGGAGTCAAGTCCAATCAGAAAATGCTTTCACTTATGACTGGGAGCGCATCGATCGCGTTGTCGAGGCCATGGTAGCTCATGACCTACGACCACTCCCCATTCTCACTTATACGCCGAAGTGGGCGCGAAGTGATGCATGCACCGCAAGTGCAAAATGTGAGCCGAAATATCCATCGGCATTTGGAGTATTCGCAAAGGCAGCAAGCGAGCGCTACGGAAACACTATTCATCACTGGGAGATATGGAATGAGCCAAATATCACGACCTTTTGGGAGCCTGCCCCAAATGCCGTGACATATACAGCACTCCTCCGCGAAGCACACACTGCAATCAAATCAGTAGACGAGCATGCGGTGGTACTCCTTGGTGGACTATCCCCTCTTGATAGTAAATCGACGAGTATTTCACCAGTCACCTATCTTTCGCTTGCATACGACGCTGGGGCAAAAACATATTTTGATGCAATTGCATTTCACCCGTACTCCTACCCTCTTCCACCCGACAGCAAGCTTCCTGGAAACTCTTGGAATTA
>JAYSZV010000227.1:0-1174 GCA_043737875.1 Candidatus Lloydbacteria bacterium | reverse complement strand
GATGCGCAAAAGCCTTTCCGAGGAGATTCTGGGCGTAATGTCTATTTCAGAGAGCATCATGTCTTACGGGAATATCGTCATCGCTACCCCAGCACCCGTGAAAGAAGGAACGTCGCTCGATGCATATGGCTCATCCTCGAGCATGAGCAAGACAGAAATTGCTGAGTTGAAAAAGCAACAATTAGAAGGAGAAAGGGCAGCAGCAGAATATATGAAGACGGGCAATTGGGGAGGTATGAATGCACAAACGGAAACGAGCTATGAGATGCCACCCCAAGAACCATCGGGAGACCAAGTGGTGTACTAATTGTTTGTTGATGATGAATTGAATGAAAATACTTTCTTTCGCAGTAATTCTTGTCGTACTTGCGTGCACTATATATGGAGTGCGATTCTTTCTCCTTTTGCAGAAGAGCAAGGCGCTCGTTGCCCATGCCGTTCCTTTTGAGAAATCGGGGGATGCGAGTATGCCCCCATACCTCTTCGTGGGGGACAGTACTGCGGTGGGGGTAGGAAGCGCGAGGTCCGAAGATACTTATGCAGGATATTTTGCTCACGATTTTCCCAATCGCACCATACGCAATTTGTCGAAGAGTGGAAGAAAAACAAACGAACTTCTTCCTATCCTGCGCAAGGAAGTGGATGCGAGCGCAGATTGGGTATTTCTCCAAGCAGGGGGAAACGATATTTTATATTTTACTCGCAATGAGGACATAGCGCGCGATATCGATGATGCACTCAAAGAGGCAAAGCGAATTGGCAAGCACACGGTCCTGCTGACGAGTGGAAACGTTGGGCTCGCACCATTTTTCCCACGATGGATGGGGAGCATTTGGTCTACAAAAACACGAGCAGTACGAAAAATATTTCAGGACTCTGCAGAGAAGCATGGTGCGCTTTATATTGATTTGTATCGCGAGCGTGAAGACGACCTCTTCCTTACGGACATCCCACGGTTTTATGGAAATGACCTTCTCCATCCCTCTGGCGATGGGTACAAGTACTGGTACGACGAAACAAGGAAGGCTATTAATGCCAAGGGACTAGAAGATGCACTCTAAAGCCTTATTGGGGATTACTTGGCAATGAATAAAAAAATGACCACGTGCATGCGTGGTCATTTGCTACTCCAAGAACATCTCAAATCTTAAATTCTCGTTGAATTCGCTTTGAC
>JAYSZV010000226.1:0-7411 GCA_043737875.1 Candidatus Lloydbacteria bacterium | reverse complement strand
ACCCATACATAAGATCATCTTACCCCACCAAACAGATTCGAAGCCCATCCATCACGGCACCCCACATGCAAAAACCACCCTCGGGTGGTTTTTGTGTGGGTTACTCAGTAAACACACTTCTTTGCTTATCTTGTCTCTGCATCATTTGCCTGACTCGACTGCATGCTTTTAAAGAGTGGAGTAAAGAGTGGTTCAAGGCTCATTGCACCAAAAGTACTAAGATGACTCTCGTCTCGATAAATGAGTTTCCCTCGTAGCTCAAGATCACAAAGTCCGTCGTTTTTACACAGGAGCTGTGCAGGGTTAATAATGTGCACATTGGGGAGCGTCGCGAGCGAGCGTATGACTCCATTGGGAAGTGCTTGGAGTGCATTGCTTTCTTCTTGTGAAACACGTTCGAATGGGATTTCTTTCTTGCTGTGCACTGCGCGATAGAAACTACTGCGGAGATCAAATTTAAATTGCTCAGGAATCTGTTCAATAATATATACCGAGCGTCCCTCACTCAAAAGCTGTGTCACCATTGGCACAAGTGTTCGTTCGAAAACTTTCTGCGCCTCAGTAGGCGAGGAAGGAATCGTGTCGGTGTCCGTGATAATAGCGGAGCGTTTTTCATTCTGCCCGCCGGTCATATAATAACTCCACCGAGCCACGAGAATTATTCGATGTATGTCGTGCTCCCTGATGTAGCGCAATGCGGCTTTTTTCACATTTTCACATCCAGGAGCTGCGGGTATTTGGTGCGTCCCAACGATGGGCGGACAGTTCCCGCTATCAAAAACCACTCCCTGTATACCGTAGGCTTGCCCAAGTGTATTGAGGAGCGGCACCATTGCCTCTGCATGACTGTCGCCCCAAACGACAAATTCCGGTTCTGCATTCTTTTCTGGATTGCCAATACGGCAAAGTCCGCTGTACCGTGATTCGTCGCCTGCGTTTTGAAAACACACGCCTCCCCAAATGACGTTCTCAGAAGATGCTTCAAGTATTTTTTTGGCGACGGCAGGTATTCGCGCGGAAGTTGGGTTCGCATACTGTTCAATGAGAAATCCCGAGAGAGCAAGAATAGAGAGGGCAGTGGCTCCCATAAAAAAGACTACCTTACGACGCCGGATAAATGTCTTGGTGCGAAAAGGAACCTCAATGAATCGATAGGAGAGATAGGAGAGTAGGAGCGCGATGATACAGAGTCCCATCATGGAGTAGGATGACGGGGGAGTGGGTGATGCAAGTTTTGCAAGCACGAACAGTGGCCAATGCCACAAGTAAAGAGAGTATGAGATAAGACCCACAAATACCGGTACTGGATGAGAAAACATTCTGCCTGCTCTTGTGGAGTGATGCTCATTTGCCGCAATGAACATCACGGCGCCAAGGGTTGGGAGGAGTGCCGCAAAGCCGGGGAACGGAGTTGAGTTTGTAAAAAGAAAAATTGATGCGATCATCGCGAGGACACCCCCTGCGCTCAATGCTTCGGAGAGTGCGATCGAGCGGATCTTTATAGCAGAAATAGCGAGTAACATACCCAATATCAGCTCCCACGCTCGGGTGAGAAGAAAATAAAATCCCACTGTAGCATAAGTAGCACCGCCGAAGATCCAGTCAGGAACAGACTTCACTTTAAAAAGTAGATCAGGAGTAATATTTACAAACCATATATTCAAGAAAAGTGAAAAGATTCCAAGGAGGGCAATAATGATAAAAAATGGTCGTCGAATATTTTGCTCTGGCGTAGTGCCATGTTTTTTTCGAGCCCCCAGCCATGCACAAAAAAGCACAATGAGAGGAATAAAAACATAAAACTGTTCTTCGACTGCAAGAGACCACGTGTGCAATAAAGGGGCAGATTGCGAATGCTCATCAAAATAATTGTCGGTCACCATAAATAAAATGTTCGAGGTGAACGTACTCTGAGCACTAACAGTCTTTCCAAAATACGAATAATCCAGCGGGTACAACATCAGAAAATACGCTGTGGCAATCGTCGAAAGTACGACAACGAAAAAAATTGGAACGATCCTCCGTATGCGCCGCTCCCAAAATCCCATAAGCGAAAAAGTGCCTGCATCCAAGTCGCGCAGAATGCTCGCAGCAATAAGAAAACCGGATATCACAAAAAATATGTCTACGCCGACGAATCCCGCACTCACCGAAAAGAGTTTTGCGTGATAAAGCACAACGGCAATAATGGCGACACAACGAAGACCGTCAATGTGCGGACGATACGGAATGCGACTGTCTTTGTTTGGAGACCACATAGAGGGAGAGCGCCCATAAAAGGGTTTTCGTATAAGAAGCATAGCAGTTTTGGACTATTTCAACACATGTCGGTGTGTAGCATGGAGGAGTGTGCACGAAAGAGCCAAATACCTGCCATGTCTGTCCTCAAACGTAACGCCAACATGGACTTAGTTTTGGAAATCAGCATCCTATATGCGGAAACCCGCGTCCAGTGCCAGCAAGGGTTACCCCTACCAAGCAGGTTCGAAATATCACAAATGGTGCCCACCAAAAGGGGTGGAGGGTTTTGGAGACTTGGAACAGCATATTGGAAAGCAGATCGAAGTCTATGCGAACAAACTCGAGAACGGCGATTACACCCCCTACGGAGATGCAAACTATTTTATCGAATTAAAGAAGTAAACAACCAAGCCACCATAATAAAAAAACAGAGCAAAGGCTCTGTTTTTTTGTTTTACCAAACTGAGGTTGATGACTGGATTGATACTCTTAATGCAGTGACCAAAGTGGCGACCGAGAATGGTCGCTTTTTGGTATGGAAAGTCTTAGGCTTGATAGCTTTTTTCTTAAACAAGCCAAACCGTGTGACCCAAATTCATCAATTGAAAGTTCACTTCCTTCTCGCTCATTACATATTTTTCGTCATCAACAATTCCACAGTAAACTTCTGGCCTCGACTTTCTTTTTTCCCTCGGATAATATTTTTTCGTTATCATGAAAATAAACCCACATGAAAGAACTCTCAAAGAATGTTTCAGTGGGTTATTTTTCATTTCACTAAATCAATTAGGTTTTTATTTATTAATTTACTCTCGAAAAGATCGACAGAAAGATCTTCCAACTAAGGGATTTTTTCATTCCCGCTTGGTATACTCTTTGTCATGAAAGAAGCGACCATAATTTACCCGCATCAGTTATTTAGAGAGCACCCCGCTCTCCAAAAAGGACGGCCAATTTATTTGGTCGAAGAGCCACTTTTTTTAACTGAATTTCCCATTCACACCCAAAAATTGTTACTCCACCGCCTTTCGATGCAACAGTATAAAGCACAGCTCGAATCAGCGGGCTTTGAAGTGGTGTATCTAGAAATACAGTCACTTACGGACACAAAGAGTGTATTTAAAATTCTCCATAGTCACGGTATCTCTCATTTGCATATTGTGGACACTACAGACTATTGGCTAGAAAAACGCATAGCGGATGCTACAGATAAATATAATTTTACCGTAACACGCTATGAGTCACCGTTGTTCATATTACCAAAAGCCGAGGCTGTTGAACGGTATCAAAAAAGCAAGAAGCATATGGCGCGTTTCTACAAACAATTGCGCATTGACAAAAAAATTCTCATTGAGGATAACGGAGAACCAGTAGGAGGCGAGTGGAGTTTTGATGAGGACAACCGAAAAAAAATCCCCAAAGTTTTTTCACTACCCAAAGATATTTCCGCACAGAATGACGTCCCAGAAATTAAGCGTGCGCGCGACTGGCTTGAAACAGTTAAGGCAGAACGCTATGGAGCTGATACTGTTTGGGTCCCGTGGACGCACGTAAGTGCGAAAAAATATCTTAAAGATTTTTTGAATGAGCGACTTATGCATTTTGGAGACTACGAGGACGCCATAGTAACCGAACAAGTTCGGCTCTTTCACTCCACACTTTCACCCCTCATAAATATTGGACTAATAACACCAAGGGAAGTGTTGTCCGCCGTCATTCTATACGGCGCACAGCATAATATTCCACTCAATAATATTGAGGGGTTTGTGCGGCAGGTAGTTGGGTGGCGTGAATTTATTCGCGCAAGCTATGAGTGCGACGGGATTGTGATGCGCACAAGAAACTTCTGGAAGCACACACGCCCACTTCCTAAGTCATTTTGGACGGCTAGCACCGAGGTGTTGCCACTTGATACCACAATAAAAACAACACTAGAGTATGGATACAATCACCACATTGAACGATTGATGGTACTCGGTAATTTTATGTTGCTCAGTCAAACCGACCCTGACGAAGTCTATCGTTGGTTTATGGCGATGTATGTCGACGCATACGACTGGGTGATGGTACCGAATGTGTATGGCATGAGCCAGTTTGCTGATGGGGGCATTTTTGCTACCAAGCCTTATATTTCAGGCAGTAGCTATCTAAAAAAGATGTCTAACTACCCGAGTGGAGACTGGGAAGAGCTTTGGACAGCCTTGTACTGGAATTTTATTGAAATACATAGTAATTTCTTCGCATCAAACCACCGACTATCAATGATGCCCCAATTATTAGCAAAAATGTCACCCGAAAAACGGAATAAGAATAAGGAGATTGTACGGAAGTATTTAATGAAAAACCCTGCATAGTTTATTCCCATATCCCTGCGGTCCATGGCTGATAATAACCTCGATTTAATAAATAAATTACGTAAACACCCTAATCCCACTTATTTGGAGAATAAAAAACAGCCACGCATGCGTGGCTGTTTTTTATAGGTTAATACCGAGAAGGCATTGTCGTGACCCCAGTCGAAGCTCCGTCGGACGCTGGCTTTTCTGGTGTTTCGCTAATCGGAGTACACTCTCCCTTGTAACTCACTCCCACCTTCGCTACTCCAGCGTTACAAGAGTTAGAATATGTTTTTCCGTCGGCACCACACACGGGGTCGTATTGTGCCGTGCACATCATCATGGGCTCCTCACTGGATTTTACGGGAGTCGGGAGGCTGATTGGTGACGTAGGCTTCACGATGATGTCTGATTGCGGTATGGGGCGTACGGTGGGTGCAATGGGAGGAGAAACTTTTATTACTTGAGTCTGGAGGGTGTCCTTCACTCCGCCTGGTGATTGAGGGGGGGTGTTCATTGCACGCGCGCGCTCTACCTTCTCCACCACAAATTCAATTTCTTCTACGATGTGAGTCTTATTCCCTGCATTTAATTCAGGAGCCTTCCAGCGCACGGGCCATGCCTCAAAAAAATTATACCGCTTCGTTTCCTTACCTGCACCATCAAGATATATCACCGAGCCTGATCTGCGATCTGTTTGCCCTGCCTCCATTTTCCTATACCACTGCAAAAGAGATGCATCGTTCACGAAGCCTCGCTTTAGTACAACATTGGGATGTTTAGAACCACCCTCCGCCGTCGTTGCGGGAGCCTCAATTCCTGAGACCTCCTTAAACCCACCCATGATAACGCCATCAATTTCGAGTTTGAAGTTGTGCGCAGGAAGATAGTCACCCTTATGTTTCCCTAAGCTTCGGATGGCTCGCAGTGCTTCTCGTGCAAGCATTTCCGAAGATTGTGCTTGTGCAAACGACAAATTAAAGCGACCCGCTGTATAAGTCTTCTCTGATTCATTGACCTGGACACTCGCCCGCTCAAGCATTTTTGTTGCATGTTGCCACTCAATACTCGAGTCTCCATCTGGAGAAGCTGATTTGCCGGATGGATTACCTCCACTTGGTTTTGTGGTGATAATTCCTTTTGCGCGACTAGTTGGAGAGGAACCTCCGGGGCTCGCACTCACGTTAAGTGTCGCAGATCTGGCCGAGATGACCGCGCCACCCGGAAGTGCACCACCAAGGAGAGATGCCTCTTCTCTCGCTTTACTAATTGCTTCATGCGCTTTAATAATTTGCACAGCAGCTTTCTCCTCCATGTTTTCTTTATCCACCATTGATACAAGGAGTGTTGCGTGAATGTTATTTTCGGCTTGAGTAAGAGCAATGCGCAGTGAGTCACGGTCGTCACAGTCTGTACCACCCTTGGTCCGCTCCTCAGTGTCTGAGTCGTCGCATGTTTCAGTTTCTCCAGTGACAACAGACTTCTCACCAAAGTCGCGCTTTGGAGTTTGTCGCTCGATACTTATGACTTGATTCAACAACAGAAAGTGAGTTTGTGATTTTGCATCAATTTTCATGCGAAGTTCGGCAATGTTTGGGTTCTCTGAATTAGTATCTACTTCATCGAGGCGTGCTTTGAGTCGTGCCTGTGCGTTTGCATAATTGGTGATAGCCCTTTCGAGCCCTGCGTCGTTGCGCTCTCCAACTCGTGTCAGCACGAGCAACTCCGCAGCTTTTTCATTGGTAATGGAAAGTTCTAATTCAACTTCTTTAACCTTATCGAAAGTAAAGATACGCGCTATTCCTCGTTTCCATTCTTTGAAGAAATAAAAAGAGCTCGTTGGCAGCGTCCCCGCACTTTCAACGCCGAGGTCCGAAAGTGTGATGATGGAGCCTGGGGCGAGGGTAGCCTCAGTCGTGGGCTCGACCTGCGCCTGAGCTGATAATGCGAATCCCAAAGCGAGCATGCCCGAAAGAGTGCTTAGTAGTATTTTATTCATGTAAAAAGTATACCATCTCGGAGAAATCATAAAAATAAAATTTGAGTGAAATACCCGTAGTTCACTAGCTTTTCATAGAAAAAAGCGTATACCGTATATATAGAGTCAACTACAAATTTCCCAATGTGGGGTCATGAGGATGGTTACGTGGTTTCATCGATAAAATATGAAGCAAATACAGGATAAAACAAGATTTTTTGTATTGGGAATTATTGCACTGGTGAGTGTGGGTTTTTTTCCTGCCCTCGTTTCTGCACAAGCCACGGACGTCGTCATTTCCGCAGCACCAACCACGGTTGGGGTGGGGCAAGCAATACGCGTGGACTATATGTCAGGGGGAAGTTCTTTTCGCCCCTCTGATGCCATCATCATGATTAATGCGCGCACGAAGCAAATCATCACCATTCAGTTTGTGGGACCTGCGCTAGCGGGGAGCAAGGTGTTTACGACAAATATTGCCGATACATATCTCTTTCAATACCGCGCAAACACCTCACCAACACAAATTTTCGCGACATCGGAGCCCGTAACAGTAAGTGGAAGTTTTGTGGCAACCCCAACACCAACCCCAGCAACCCCGCCGTCACCATCTCCAACCCCAGGACCATCGCCGATTGTTGGACCTGCACCAATTCTTGGACCTAATCCCAATGTGGGACCCGTACCCATAACAGGGCCCGCTCCTATCGGAGGACCTGCACCCATCACCGGACCAACTCCCATCGGAGGCCCAGCTCCCATAACAGGACCCGGCCCCGCCCCGATTACGGGCGGAACTCCTGTTGTGGGCACACCTACCAACCCAAGCCCTTTGCCACCACTCTCGAGTGAGGGT
>JAYSZV010000225.1:0-3182 GCA_043737875.1 Candidatus Lloydbacteria bacterium | reverse complement strand
TTGTCCTTGGTGCATATGCTGGTCGCGGAGAAGGTGAAGTTGCTCCCATCTTTGCATCACCAAATTGTGCCTTACGGGTGATATGCCGCTTTGCGGTAGTATCCCGATTTTTTGAGCGTACCTTGGGTCCGTATTTTCTATCGTCTTGTTTAGTCATTTCGGCATTCTGGCATACATTTGTCAATAAAACAAACCCCCCTTGAAAAGGGGGTTCAATTATGGGTTCCAATATTGCCCGCTGTGACGAATCGGAGGTGCACCAACCACGCCATCGAACGTGATGATGTTGACTCCCGCTTCACGAAGCGCCATGTGCGCAATCACAATATCATCCATCCACACGGATGCGGGTGGGGTTCGGTCGTGTGCCTGCTTGTGTATGACAAGTGTGGTAATGCCGTCCTCAATGATCTGCTTCGCACATTCAGTGCATGCCGCCCAAGGGCAGACCAATGTATGCCCGTCGAGATGTGGTACTCGTTGGTTGCGCATGGCACGCCCGAGCGCTGAGCGTTCTGCATGGTGCACCAACTTGTATTTGAGTGCTCGGTCATTCCAGCGTTCCGCTGAACTGGTCACCCCATGTGGAAATCGATTGCAACCGCCTCCCAAAATACTTGTTGCGTCTCCATTCTGCGCCACGACAAGTGCACCATTTTGCGTGGATGGGTCAGGGCTCTTTGTCGCTTCTTGATAAGCCAGCAGAAGCAAATTTTTCCAAATATCCATGGTTGTTTTCTCCTTGGGAACGTACCGTCATGATTATATAAAACACCATGTCTACATTCTACTTAACAAAATTGCAAAATATGCCTTAATATTGTATATTCGGAAGTATCAACGCTCGCGATGCGGGCGTTTAACTTTGAGAATTTTATTTATTGGAAAAGAAAAACTAGGACTAGTAACTGATTTTTATGGAGATTCGAAATATTGCAATTATCGCTCACGTGGACCACGGAAAAACAACCCTGACTGACTCGCTCATGCGCCAGACGGGCATGTTTGCCGAAGGGGAGAGTATGGACTCCAACGCGCTCGAACTCGAGCGTGGTATCACTATCTACTCAAAAAACACGTCCGCATTCTATAAAGGGACGAAGATCAACATTGTTGACACCCCTGGACATGCCGACTTCGGCTCCGAGGTCGAGCGTGTACTCCGCTCCATCGACTGCGTGCTTCTTATCGTTGATGCCCAAGAAGGCCCAATGCCACAGACACGCTTCGTGCTCAAGAAGTCTCTCGAATTAGGACTCAAGCCCATTGTCGTAATCAATAAAATAGATAAGCCTGCCGCGAATCCCGATGACTGTGAAGAAAAAGTGTTTGAACTTTTCATGGACCTCGGTGCCACCGACGAACAGCTCTCTTTCCCCGTTGTGTATGCAATTGGACGCTTGGGTATTGCGAAACGCAAGCTCGTTGATGAATCGAGCGATCTCTCCCCACTCCTCGACCTTATCCTCGAACACGTTCCCGTTGCATCAACTCCCGGCTCAGCGCAGATGCCACTCCGCGCACAATCATTCAACCTCGCATACGACAACTATCTTGGACGCCTTGGTATTGCACGTATCGCGGAGGGAACAATCAAACTTGCGGACAATGTCGTAATCTTGGATGAGGGTAAAGAACCATACAAAGGAAAGGTCACGAAGCTTTTCACATTTAAGGGCGTTGGACGCGAAGAGGTTACCGAAATTGTCGCTGGAGATATCGGTATCATTGCAGGAATTCCCGATATTTACATTGGTGAGACAATAGCTCATGCACCCGATGTTGTACTCCTCCCTGCAATTACCGTTGATGAGCCAACGATTGAGCTTTATTTCTTGATTAACAATTCGCCTTTTGCGGGACGCGAAGGAAAGTTCGTAACGTCACGTCAGATTCGCGACCGCCTCAACAAAGAACTCGAAGTGAACGTTGGCCTCAAGGTTGATTTCACAAGCTCCGCAGGAGACACCTTTAAGGTGTCGGGACGTGGTGAGCTCCATGTTGCAATATTGCTCGAAAACATGCGACGCGAAGGATTCGAGATTCAGGTCTCACAACCACAGGTAATTATCAAGGATATTGATGGCGTAAAGTGCGAACCATTCGAAGAGGTGACTATCGACGTGCCAACAGAGTCGCAGGGTGTCGTTATACAGAAGCTCGGTAGTCGCGCGGCGGTCATGAGCAATATGTCCCAGACGCACAATATGATTCGCATGATTTTTGAGGGCCCAACGCGTGGACTCTTGGGATACCGTAGTCAGTTTATTGTGGACACAAAGGGAGAGGGAATAATGGCTTCACGCGTTATCGGTTTCAAACCATACGCAGGTCACATCGATCATCGCGCAGAGGGCTCAATGGTCTCTATGACGGCAGGTAAGGCACTTGGATACTCACTTGCCAATCTCCAGGAACGTGGACAGCTCTATATCGGCCCCAATGTCGAAGTCTATGAGGGTATGGTTATCGGCAACACCGTGAAGGGAGAAGAAATGCCGGTGAATCCAACAAAGGGCAAGCAACTCACCAATATGCGCGCATCAGGCTCGGATGATGCACTTAACCTCATTCCACCACACCCCGTAGGTATCGAGAATGGTCTGGAAATCATGTCCGATGACGAGTATCTCGAAATCACTCCAAAATCAGTTCGCTTGCGCAAGAAGTATCTCACCGAGGCAGAGCGCAGTAAAAACAAGAAAAGAGAATAGAAATACTATCGACAATAAATAATCCGCTTCATTACACATGAAGCGGATTTTGGTTTACGGCGATTTGTTCTTGGTGAGAATGACGAGCTCATTTTGTGTTTTTGAAGAATGTACTGCAATGGAAACTATTTCTCTGTCAGGATGTGCGTTTATAAACCGAGAAAGTCTAACACCGCTATCAAGAGGGCAGTTATCACCCATAGCGTAAACCCCATTTCCGAGATTGCGCACACATTCGGGGTGAAGCGTGGTCACTGCAGGGGACTTCGGCTTGCTGTAGGACAATATGCTCACCACGGCTATCGCAAGTATCGTTATAGCAAGCAATGTCCGAAGAATAATTCTATTTTGCATTCGTATCTCCGTCTGTCTATTGTCTATAAAGCAAGTTACTTGTAATAATTCGTAGTGTCAACAATCTTTCGGTAGCACAATTCCATACATAAGGCATATTGGCTTTACCAACAT
>JAYSZV010000224.1:0-1186 GCA_043737875.1 Candidatus Lloydbacteria bacterium | reverse complement strand
AATTCCGCGTACACTTGCGCTCACTATTTATGGTGACCTCGATTTAACTGTGATCGATGAAATGCCTCCTGGACGTAAAAAAGTAATCACTGACATTGTTCCAACACATGCGCGCGAGAAAATGTATAAACATATTGAAGACGAGCTTATACTTGGTCGACAAGCGTATATTATTTGTCCACGCATCGACGATCCCAACGAAGAAGAATCAACATCCAAAACCCAAAAATCAGTCGTTGCGGAAGCAAAAAAGTTACAAACAAATGTATTTCCAAAATATGTGATTGGAGTACTCCACGGTAAAATGAAACCGATTGAAAAAGATGCTATTATGAAGCGTTTTAAAGATGGTGAAATACACGTACTTGTCTCGACTACCGTTATCGAAGTGGGTGTGAATGTTGCAAATGCATCACTCATTGTCATCGAGGGGGCCGATCGATTTGGATTGTCTCAACTGCATCAGCTTCGTGGACGAGTCCTCCGTGGCACACATCAACCATATTGTTTTATATGCACCGAAAGTACATCCGTTCAAACATTTGAACGCTTAAAAGCTATGAAAGAATCAAGTAATGGCTTTGAGCTTGCAGAAAAAGATTTACTCTTTCGTGGTGCAGGCGAACTGTCCGGTGGTAAACAGTCCGGCATCAGCGACATAGGTATGGAGGCAATTAAAAATGTAAAACTCGTCGAAGCAGCACGTACAGAAGCAAAAAAAATTATTGCTGAAGATTCTGAATTTGGCCAATATCCACTCATTCGGGAAATGCTCGCCGATCGAGCGCGAGGGCATTTTGAATAACTCCGACTTCATTACTGATGACCTCACCCCCTCATCAAACGATCCTGTATTGCATACTGTTTGTCTTCCTCACCTTCTTCTTGTTCCAGTCTCATCATTTCGCTCTTATGCGTTTTCATCATCGTATGCACCCTCTCCATCATCCCACGCATCGTCTTGTTCCTCTTCCTCCTCCCATTCTTCCTCCTCACCTTGCCCTTGTGCATACCCACTTTTATCCTCTGCCTCCAAATAATATGAACCAGGACGAGTACAGGCTCCGATCTTTTTGTATACACCTTGCCCGTCAACATCCGTAACAACTAAATCATTGTGAGCAGCACCTTGGGAAAGAGTGGTGCCGCATGCTTTAGCATACCGTTCCATATATGCGCCAAGTCG
>JAYSZV010000223.1:0-7438 GCA_043737875.1 Candidatus Lloydbacteria bacterium | reverse complement strand
GATGATGAAGCATTAATATTTACCGTACCAGATACATTACTACTTGAAACTGGACTCGTTATTGCAACCGTTGGCTTGACGGTGTCTCCAGGCGGTGGAGTGCTAGTGTTGTTCACAACAATTGTCGTTGTGGCGGTATTATTGTTACCAGATGCGTCATTACTAGTGGCCTTAATCACATACGTACCATTTGGCACAGTGGCGCTATTCCATACAAATGTATATGGAGAAGTGATTAAGTTTCCACTGACAGGATTTCCGTTCACTGCGTACCACACATGATCCACGCCAATATTGTCAGAAGAGCTCGCAGTAAATGTAACGTTTCCTGACACTGAAGCATTCTGCGCCGGGGTAACAATCGCTACCGTTGGTGCGGTAATGTCATTGGTTGATGTACCTGTACCTGAGACTACGAGGCTCATGTCATCGACATCCAATGTTCCGAGTGCACTAATGAGGTGGAAAAATGTGGCTGAGACAGCACCTGCTGGAGGGATAAACGTCGCACTGATGGGCGTCCAAGTGCTTGCTGGCAGTATTTCTTTCTTTACGCCAAAGTAAACATACGAGCCGTCTATCATGGTATATCGCCCAATGACATCAGAAATTGTATTTGAGCGATAATGGTCACTAAAGGTATACACTCTTCCCTGCGTCATTGCGACATCTGCGGGGTACCACTTCATGTCCCCGTCTGTGTATTGAGTCGTTGTGAGTGAGACGGCCTTTCCCCCATCATGTCCTACGATGGGATATATGAAACTTACTACATTGGTACCCCATCTGCTTGACTCCCAGTTTGCAGGCTTACCTGGTGATCCAGCAGTTTCCATATTGCCGTTTATGATTAAGTTTGCCCCCGTTGGTGGTGGTGTCGTTGTATTTGATACGCTGAAAGAAATACTCGATGATGTTGCAATGTTACCTGCTGTGTCACGAGCAACAGAGACAACACTATGCGCACCATTCACGAACGCTCGTGTATCAATGCTTTGTGCATATGGCGCAGTAAGCATTTCCGTGCCAACAATTGTTCCATCGATAGCGAATCGGACAGATGCAATTCCAACATTATCACTTGCCGTTGACTGGAATTGCTTGCTACCCGCGACCACTTCGGCACTGATAGGGCTCGTCACACTTGTCGCAGGAGGAACCGTATCAGAAGTAGGCGGAGGTGGTGGAACTCCCACTGGAGTCGAGACGTTATATAAGTCCGTAGTAAGTGAACCTACTTTATTGAGGATATGGAATATTGTTACCGATCTCATGTTCACAGGAACAGTGAAGTTATAGCTTGTTTGTTTCCATGTTGCTGATGCAGGAACTGTTCCTGCGAGTGACGCATATGACCAAGCCCCCGTATTCGATGTGTAGCGAATGACCAGTGAGGTGCTCACATTGGATTGGTACATATTCGAGAATGTGTACGTATTACCTGCAGTAACAGGGATTTCATTTGCATACCATTTCGCATCCCCATTGGTGTAAGTCGTCATTGCAATACGAATGCCCTTTGCCCCGTCAAATCCTGCTACGGGGTAGGTAAATGTCGCATCATTCGTTCCAAATGACCCTTTTCTCCACGACGCTGGCATATTTGCAATCGTCGCTGAAGCTGATTCTACGGAAGGATTGACTACGAGATTATTTCCTTGAACTGCATTCGACACTGTCACAGCAACTGCACTGGATGTCGCAGAATTCCCTGCTGTGTCCCTTGAGATTGCTGTGAGTGAGCGTGAGCCATTTGCGGATAATGTTGTATTCCACGCCACACTATACGGTGCGGTTGTCACTTCAATTCCTGTTTGTACTCCATCAATATAGAATGTTACACCTGCCACTGCGACATTATCAGAGGAAGACGCAGTAATATTTACAGAACCTGATACGCTCGCGCTCGCTACTGGGCCCGTGATAGCAACAGTAGGCTTGGTGGTGTCTGAAGTTGGTGGAGGAGGTGGGGGTGGCGGAGGAGTACTAGCAGTAGAGACAAGAGAGTAGTCATCTACAGATAGTTCACCAACTCCGGCTATTTCGTGAAAAATAGTAACGGTGCGTGTATTTGCTGGGGTAGTGAAGGTACGAGTGACGCGTTGCCAATTGGCCGCAGGGGGAAGAGTCGCAAGGGTTTCGTACTGATATGTACCATCAGCAAATCCATATTGCACCATTAGCGTGCTGGGTATGTTGGATAAATACGAGTTCTCAAATCGAAATTCGGTGTTTCCGGACAGGAAGAGCGGTTCAAAAAACCATTTTGCATTTCCGCTTATATAAGATGTCACTTGAACTTTGGCGCCCCTAGTCTGCAGACCACCTGAGCCTTCAGATGGGTATGTAAACACTGGGTCAATAACACCGTACCAACCCTTAATCCATTTTGCGGGCATAGCAGAATTAAAAGGGTCTGCTTCTTCAAATGAAGGATTCGCAATACGGTTCCCTGCTATCTGTGCTCCATTATTAAGGTAAATATTGATACTTCGCTTAGTTGAAACACCGTTGGGGTCAGTAGCGGTAAGCTCAATCTCTGTGTAGACATCAGGGTCTGCGTGGTCAGGCCCCACCATAGTAAAGCCACTTCCTATATGTGTTTCTAGGATATGAATATGCACATTGTGATGGAGTATTACTCTCCACGCGAGGGATGCTCCCGTGAGTGCCCCAGTTTCAGGATCATTGGCACTACCTGAAACAGTAATAGTTGCACCAGGGTTATACAAGTATCCTGACGAAGGTTCATTAATAAGCACTGTTGGTGCTTGGTTGCCTGCAAAGATTGTCGTACTTCTCGTGCTTAGTCCACCCCGTCCATCCCGTACAGTGAGCGTGGCATTATATGCACCTCTTGTGCTGTATGTGTGCGTAGGATTCGCTGCGGTGCTTGAAAACCCATCACCAAAATTCCATTCATAGGTGAGCACGTCGCCATCAGGATCACTTGAGAGTGAGCTTGAAAAATTGACCAAAAGTGGGAGGTTGCCAGAAGTTACCGATGTCGTAACACGTGCAATGGGTTGTCGATTTTGCGTTGTGTAAAGTAGTCTCTTTAGTGCGCCTGTGTAAATACTCAGGAAATATACATTTCCATCTGTTCCTGTCACGAACTCAACAGGACCGTCTGCCCCGTCAGCATCATTTGCGACATCAGTTACAGATACAAATGCCCCTCCTGCGGTTAAGTCCATTCGCTTAATCCAGTTTTGCGCAAAGTCACCAAAGAAAAAACTATTAGCAAACTGACTAGGATATGCGCCACCAGACATGAATGCTCCTCCAACGGCAGACCCGGCTCCTGTGGCGGCATCATGTGGATATGTATAGAGTGGATCTACGTGAGATGGAAGTGTGCAATTATATCCAGCATTTGTGCCTACGCCCTCATAACAAGGCCAGCCATAGTTTCCCCCCGAGCGTATATCGTTGATTTCCTCCCATGAGTTCCAGCCTACGTCACCTGCGTAGAGCCTGCCCGTAGTGGGGTGAAAATTGAAGCGAAATGAATTTCGTACGCCATACGCAAATACTTTTGAACGGTTCGCATTGGGGTTTCCGTTGTAGAATGGATTATCTGTTGGTGCAGTACCGTCACTATTGATGCGCAAAACTTTGCCCGCAAGACTATCGAGGTTCTGTGCACGCATCGCACGTGTATCAACATAGTCAAAATGGGCACCGTCACCTGTCGTCATATACAGCTTTCCATCAGACCCAAAGCGTACAGCGCCTACACTGTGACTTGGGGAATCTGATGGGATACAATCTGCGGTTACGGCAAAGTCATCGCATGAAGGAGACGCCATGCTTCCATCAACTTTTCCCAACAGTACTAACTTAGTAGATTCATCAGCTACATCTCCTGTAACCGTAAGGCGGACAAGGCGCCCTGTTTTTGATCCAGAAAGATTACTGCCCGGTGTATTTTCATACGTATAGGCGAGATATATATAGTTGTTTACCCTGAAATTCGGGTCAATTGTCATTCCAATAAGGCCTCTGTCACCATAGGTATTCACATCACTAAGCGTGACAAGTGGCGTAGGCAAAATAGCACCATTTTTATAGACTTTTACCGTTCCACCCTTTTCGCCAATAAATATTCGTCCATCTGGGGTCGGGGCAATGATGGTAGGGAGCACAAGATTAGTCGCGAGTGTTTCAACCTCAAAACCAGCAGGTAGTGCCGCAAAAGAAGTTGTTGGCAAAAACGATAGCAAGAGCGATAAAAGAAGTAGTGATGAAATTCGTTTTTTGAAAGGTGCTGTGTTTGTGCGTGCTCTAAAATTTGTCATATATTAGTTTGAAAAATAAGTAATTTTTTTGTCCTCCATCTGCATTGCTGATCGCGCATTTGCCACAGAACTATCGAGTACAGATTCAGTCTTCATGTATATCCCGCTAATTTCACCAGTTGTAGGGAGATATTTATTCACCACAACCGCACTCGACGTACCGATGCTTGAGATGACGACTATCGTTACGAGGTACCCCAGTGCTTTACGTGCCCCACCCTCATGCTGTTTATCTGAAAGTGAATCGAGTATGAAATGAACAATGCGCATTTTGAATCCTAGCTTGGAAAGTAGCCTCATGATATTGCCTATCAGTAGGATGATGGCGTAGACAATCAATGAGATTCCTGATGGTGTGGCTGGCATGATGATGGAATTATATTAATAGTAAGTAATGAATTAAATTTCTCTTCGTTCGGGTTGAAACCACACAAGATTGGTTTTTCTCTTAATAATTTCTATCCAAAATTGCTCAAGAAAAACCGCTGCATGTATGTAAATAAGTAGTAAATAGGCAGGAACAATCAGGACAAGGTCTAAACGCTTTCTTTTAATTGCTGCATACATCGCAACGCCATATAAGACAATCGCATACAACACAAGGAAGTATGCAAAGGCAAAAATATTTAAAATAGGAAAAAGAAAAATTAAAACAGAAAAAATAAGACCCTCCGCATATATGATGGAGAGCTGAAGTGCGCTGTTGGGATTTTTGATAATCTTCCAGTGTTTACGCAAATTTTGCCATCCTCCCGCATACCATCGACGCATTTGATTTATGTACTGTGAGAGCGTTGCAGGGTCTTGCGTATAGGACACTGCTTTACGCTCAAAACCAATTTTAAAGTACTGCTCATGAAGTTTGTATGTAAAATCGAGGTCTTCAGTGAGCGTGTCATGGTCAAATTGGATATGTTTCTTAAATATTTCTGTACGAAAAGCCCCTGCACAACCAGGAATAACAAATATAGAGTCTATAAAGGACTGTGCCACCTTGAATAAGTCTTGCCCTATAACGTAGTCGAGCTCACGGCAAGCCGTAAGCCAGTTGAATTTTATGCTTTTTACATAACCACCAACCGCGACAAAACGTTCATCGGCAAGAAAAGCTTCTTCAATATATTTTACAAAATTCTTATCAAGTACCGTATCGCCATCAGTAGCGATAAATATGTCCCCTGTAATTTCACTCAATCCACGTTGCTGTGCATGGCTTTTATTCCCTGTTGCGACGGGAATAGTAATAACCTGAATCTTGTCTCCAAATTCAGCAAGTATCTCCCCACTACGGTCTGTACTACCGTCATTTACCACAATCAATTGGTCAATTTGTCTTGTCTGCGCGAGGCAAGACTCCACGCATTTGCGTATAGACTTTTCTTCATTATGGCAGGGAATGATTATGCTGAAATTCATATATTGTATAGGCGCAGAGTCTCTGTCTCATTGCGATGATGTGCCGACCTTCAGACTGATTCATTACAGTTGTAATAAATACTTCATAATGACGGCATGCGTTCTAGAAACGAAGAACCTTGTACAAAAAACTTTCTGGAGAGTTTATAATGAAATTGAGCAACTATAATTTTGATGGTCAATCAATCGTTGTTATTGGGGGTGGAAGCGGTGTATATCGCACACTCCAAGCACTACGCAACAATAACAATGGAGACCGTCTCTCAGCCATCATCACTACGCTCGACGACGGCGGCTCAACAGGAGTACTTCGGAAAAGCTTCGAAATTCCTGCAATGGGCGATCTCCGTCAAGCGCTATGTGCGCTTTCAAATGCCCCAGAGATGGCAGAATTGTTCAGTGTTCGCTTTACGCATCATGAACTCTGCGACTCGGGACTTGAAGAAGGCATGGGTCATTCCTTCGGGAATATTGCCTTTGCGGCAATGCTGAAGCAACATGGCACATTTGAGCTGGCTTTGGATGCTGCTTCGTCGCTACTGCGAGTAGTGGGCGATGTGCTTCCAGTAACCCTTGATGCGGGACACCTCCGTGCTTGTCGTGCTGATGGCACAATTATCGACGGGGAGACAAACATTGATATCCCGAAGGATGGCGCAGGGCACTTGCGCATTGATCACTTGGAGATTACACCGCGCGTGCGCGGGAATCCAAGGGCAATAAGAGCGCTTAATAATGCCAATGTCATCGTTGTAGGACCAGGAGATCTTTATACTTCCATACTCCCCTGTCTGATAATCCCCGAGATTCGTAATGCATTTCTTGCGTCAACCGCAAGGAAAGTATACGTAGCAAACATGATGACAAAGTATGGTGAAACAATTGGCTTCACGCTCGACGATTTCATTGATGAATTTGCAAAATACTTAACCGTACCGCCTGCAAGTATTTTTGATATCGTACTCCTCAATTCATGCGCATTACCTACTTCGCTTTTGGAGAGGTATGCAAAAGAAGGGGCATTCCCAGTCATGATGAAACATCACTCCCCATTAAGTGGGAGAGTGATAAAAGTGCCTCTATTCAAGGCGGGTGATGAGCGGGCATTTCATTGTCCTCAAAGGTTGCAAAGTGCACTTTTGGATGTAATTAACTTTACACAGAATCAACAAAAAATTGCCTGCATGGCATGACGTACGTTCTTTCTATCTGTTCTTTTCGGTCAACCGCAGTAATCCTGCGGTTTTTTTATACTAATGCCATTTCCAACTAACCTCTCAACGCCAAGTCCGGTAAATTTCGGCTCTGTCATATGAAAAATATGAAGTCCTATCTCGATAGGTCTTCATATTCTTCAAATGCCTCGCTCGAAATTTCCTCGGACTTATGTGGAGACCTTACTTGTCAATGGCATAAAATTACCGTTTCGCTTTTTCCAACTTCAAGAAATCCTTTTTCAATAGTAAAACTTACAGGTTCCATCTTATTTGCTTTTACGACAATTACCCCCGCCTTAAGCGTGGTAATGATGGGCATGTGGTGCGGAAGAATAGTCATTGCTCCGTCTGTACCGGGCACAGAAACTGACTCAGCTTCCCCACTCCACAATATTTTATCGATTTTACTGATTGTTAGTTTCATATGAGCATTTTGCGACTTGAATTTGTACTACGTTACGATTTTATTTTTGAGAAATCCATAAACTTAACTTTAAATTTTGA
>JAYSZV010000222.1:0-7439 GCA_043737875.1 Candidatus Lloydbacteria bacterium | reverse complement strand
CAAAATATACGTATATCAATATAGACCCAGAGATAAGGAGCACGATAAGTAAGAGCCATTTGATCATAATATCTTATTGGATTGCCTTAAGTTCAACTTCAAATACCAGAGTTGCATTTGGTGGTATGACGCCAGGAAAACCACTTGCGCCGTAGCCCAGCTCGGGGGCTATTGTGAGTTTTCGCTTTTCACCAACCTTCATCCCCTCTAGCCCCAGGTCCCATCCTGCGATGACTTCCCCAGCCCCAAGCCGTACGGGAAATGGTTGTCCTCGTGGAATGCTCGAGTCAAACACTGTTCCATCAGTAAGCATGCCTGTATAGTCTACGATGAGTGTCTGCCCCTTCGTTGCCTCCACGCCACTTCCTTCGGTGATAATTTCAATTTGTAGTCCCTGAGGTAATGCGTTGTTCATATTTCCTGTTGTACTATTTGGTAATTCTTTCTCTTCATTTACTTGAATGGGTGCCCGAGTGGTATTCCAAAAAAATACACCAGCAATGAGGACAATGCTCGCGACGGCCGCACCACTGATAAGATTTTTATTGTTCATGTCATCAATAATACGTTACGAAGTTGCCACAGTGCAAGGGCGTGAGGTCTGACAAGTGGGCTATGCAATAATACCACCACCAAGGCACTGTTCACCGCGATACATAACCATAGATTGACCCTTAGAAATATATTCATCCCGAGATGATGGGGAGGAAAAAGTCACAAGCGCACCCCTTTCCGTCGCATTAATACTGATTGGGTGGAGTGCACCGCGATAGCGAATCCGTGCATGGATATCAGTAATCGGAGTTTCTCCCAAGCACAGTCCGATGTCGTTTATGCTCTCGAGTGTTATTTTCGGTAGCTCCGCATTGTTACGTGATGCTATTCTCTGCCCCACGGTGATGGTATTTTGTGGTAAATTTTTTTCTATCACAAAAAGTGGCGTTTGATGCGCAGACAACTTTTCAGTATGAAATCCATGACGCTGACCTATGGCGTAGAGCATCGCACCCTCGTGTGTTCCGATTATCTTTCCCGATTCGTCGAGGACATTCCCCACCTCCGTTTTTAGATAGTGTTTTAAAAAGTCTTTCATGTCGACAGCACCCATGAAGCACAAACCCTGGCTGTCTTTTTTTTCTGCGTTCGGTAGTCCGAATTTGAGTGCAAGCGCACGCACCTCTTTTTTCTCCAAATGACCAACAGGAAAAAGGGTGTGGGCGAGTTCGCGCTCAGTCAGTGTCCAAAGAAAATAGCTTTGGTCTTTTTCCTTATCCACCCCAGCGAGCAACCTGTACAAAGACAGACTTTGTACAGACTCAATACGGGCATAGTGGCCCGTTGCGATGAAGTCCGCCCCGTTCTTTTTTGCGAAATCGAGAAATGCACCGAATTTCACGTGCTTGTTACACATGACATCAGGGTTTGGGACTCTCCCCTCGTTGTATTCCCGAATCATGTAGTCGACAACACCCTCTTTGTATTCTTTCTCGAGGTCGAGGGTGAGGAGTGGGATATTGAGGTGCGCAGCTGCGCGCATTGCATCACGGCGCTCTTCTCGCCATGTGCACGGCAAAAAGTCAGCCTGCCATACCTTAATGAAGACGCCAACGACGTCGTAGCCCTGCTCAAGCAGGAGCGCCGCAGAAACAGAGGAATCCACCCCCCCGCTCATCCCAACGAATACTTTTTTCTTTGCATCAGCCATGCTTTCCTATTCAATCAGAATGAACGAGTAAAGGAAAGTTATGTTTTTTTCTCCACTATGGAAATGCCTAGTTTCAATTTGTGAGATTAATTGACAAAAATCATAACTCATGTATAATAAATTTAGATATTTCACCGTTTCTTTCAAGGAGTTTATTATGACCCCCCGTTTCTCTGCATCATTTTTGGTGTCCGCAATACTGAGTTTTTTCGCCACTATCTTGGCGTTAAAACTCGGCTACTTCAGCATATTGATGATGGTACCAGAGAATCTGGGCTCCACCATCATTCAACTGGCTTTTTCGGGATTATTTTTGGGAGCAATTATTGTTCTTATGGGATTGCTGTCCAAAAACCCTCAAAAGACGTTTACTGCTTGTGAAGAATTGATGGGCATCAGCGTCGGTTGTGGTTTCAGTTTTGTTTTTTACGGAAATATTGTGAACGGCCTACTCATCTCTTTGATAGTGCCCGCCACACTATTTCTCGCTTATCACCTTGTTGTCGCGTACTTGCGTAAATCAAAATTGATGAGAGGTTAAACATACTTCTGTCATACAGCTAATCTTCTCGCCCGTCACCCTTACCCAAGGGTGATTTTTTCTTCAGGAATATATTCGAGGAGTTTTTTGCAAACCTCGAATGTTGCGCGAGCATCTGAGAGTGCGGTGTGTGCATCAATGTTTTTCACGTCGAAGTGAACGGTCATTTCACGAAGGCTAAACTTGAAGAGTTCCGGATCGTGATAGAGTTTCCCAAATGCCATCGATGCCAAGTCGAGTTTGTGATAGTGCACCACGGCATCAAAATCTATCCCATAATCATGACCAGCCTTTTGAAGAAACGCCCAATCAAATCCAACATTTTGCGCGACAAGTACGGCTCCTGTGAGTATCTTTGCAACCTCTTCCAATCCTTGTTTTTGCGGTACGGCTAGGCTCCAATCCCGCTTATGATACTTGCAAACCTCAAGCGCTTTGGGATCTGCTGTTTTGATGTGCTCGGGAATGAGTTGAATATTGTGTTCAGCAATTTTTTCAAGGTATTGCTTTCCTGATTCATCGGTGCGTTGCTCTACAAGCACGATGCCCACTTCAAGGATTTCCGCGCGAAATGGGTCAAGTCCTGTCGCCTCAAGGTCAACAAAAGCGAGTGTGTGTTTTTTCATAAAAGTAAAAGCGGTATTATTTGACCAGTCGCTTCGCAAGCACATCGGCATCTCCCGCTCCTATGACGAGTATGACATCGAATAATGAAGTTTTACTACGTATCATCGTTTCGGCTTCATCAAGATCTTTTGCATAGACGACATCTTTGCGAGGGTCATGTTTTAAAACATTTGAAATGACATCTTGTGAACTAACTGCTACCTCCCCTTCTCTTCCGGGGACGTCGTATATTTCGACAAGAATACTGTGTGGAATACCGAGCATAACAGTCACGAATTCGTCCATGAGCTTCACGGTGCGCTCGCGATGGTGAGGTCGGAACACTGTCAGAATATTCTTTCCTCGATAGCGAGCGAGTGCAGCGTCGACAACTGCTTTGAGGGCGGTGGGGTGATGTGCGTAGTCAGAAACAATCGTTGCATTCTCAAGCGTACCCAACACTTCGAATCGTCGTCCAACACCATGAAACTTCGTGAGCACAGCTTGAATTGCATCAGCGCTTCCACCATAGGCGAGATAGGTGGCAGTAGCAGCGAGAATATTGTAGATGTTGTAGAGCCCAGGAAGTGGTGTGGTGAATGTCCCGAGTGGTGTGCCCTTCCATACGAGGTCAAAGGATTGCTCGAGCTCACCTTGTTTTATGTTTCGGGCATACAGGTCTGCGTCACCACCAACCCCGTACCGCACAATTATGGCGTCGAAGTTTTTTGTGATATCACGGATGTTCGCATCATCGCCATTGATGATGAGTAAGTCTTCGCCTGAAAGCTTCTCAATGTATTCACGAAATGCACTCTTGATATCCGCGAGGTCGTGATAATAATCAGGGTGGTCAAGCTCAAGGTTCGTAAGCAGTATTGCCTGAGGGCTGAGGTGTAGCATGTGTCTACGATATTCACATGCTTCAACAATGAACATGTCGCCACGGCCGTGATGATAGTTGTGATCCCACTCAGGAACTTCAGCGCCGACGATGACGGATGCATCCATTCCCCCCGCTTGAAAAAGCTTGCCGAGTATTGCAGTTGTAGTCGACTTGCCGTGCGTACCTGAGACGGCAATAGTCGGAGACATCTTTGTGACGAGTGCGAGTGACTCAGGGTACGAGAGTTCCGGAATGCCATGGGTACGTGCTACGAGACGCTCTGGGTGGTGCTGCGGGACCGCGGGTGAATATATAAGCACCGATGCATCTTCGGGTACATGTGTGGGGTCGATCCCCTCGTAGTAACGTCCTTCGGGAAGTGCGCCGGGCTCAGGAAGTGCGCCATCGGAACCCACAATGGATATTCCGCGTTCGGCGAATAGTCGGATGATGGCAGAAACGCCTATTCCTCCTACACCGATAAAATATGCTTTTGTAATTTTTGAAATATCCATGTGTGTAGGGTGAGTGTAAGGTCGGTAGGACTATCTTAACGCAGATACCTCGCTTTGTTAATTTTATGCTCATCAAAGGTTTTTGCGTAATGCATTACCCCCTTTTTGTCAGATAAATAGTAGAGATATGGAGTTTTTGTGGGCATGAGTGCGGAGAGAATGGCATCCGCGCCGGGGTTGGCTATTGGGGCTGGCGGAAGGCCCGCATAGCGATAGGTGTTGAATGGCGAGTCAAGGTCGAGGTCTTTTGCAGTAATTTCCGATGAAGCTTTGCCCAATAAATATGCAAACGATGCATCGAGCTGAAGGCGCATGCCAATAGAAATTCGTTTCCATAAAATTCCCGAGATGATGCGCCTATCCTCTGGTGTTGCCGCCTCCTCCTCGATGAGGGACGCCATAATGACCACATCCTCCCACTTTTTACCCAACTTATTTGCTTGTGCACGAAATTCTGTAGTTTTTTCTACAAAATTTTCTGAGAGTGTCACAATGACAGGGCCACTTGTCGCAGTTACTGAAAAAAAGTAGGTGTCCGGAAACAAATATCCTTCCTTCCTTTTCGCTTCGAGAAGAAAAGCTTCACGTGTAATATCAGGAAGTTTTGCACTAAATATGTTCGCTATCTCTGAGTTGGTCGTCCCTTCAGGGATGGTCACGCGTACACGTGAAATCCCATATTCATGTGTACTCAACTGTTCGAGTACTGCCAATAGATTTTTTGGCATTTGAAAACTATATGTGCCCGACCCGAGAGTGGTCTCCACATTTGACCACCGCGCAAAAACAATGAAAAGAAATGGTGAACGTATAATATTTTCTTTTGCTAACAGTGTGGCAATTTCACGTACAGTGCTCCCACTCGGGATGGTGACGATTACCCGTTCGTTTGGTGAAGCGGTGGTCGACGTGGAATACCAGAAAACACCAATGGCCCCAAGCAGGATTGGTAGCACAAGTGCGAGGAACAAAAGTGTCCCAATGATTTTTTTTGACGACCGAGCCACCTCAGTCGGTTCATTGTTGTATTCCGCGGTATCCATGCAATGAATTAGATGGGCAAATTAGATGGTGGCTCACCCTTCCTAGATTCGATGCGTGAGAATGTCGGTGTTTCTGCAACCCCACCTGGGAAGTGGTAAATAGTTGCGAGTTCCTCAGAATTCAGGACAAATGGCTTGCTTTTGTATGGTGCATAAAAATATGAACGTCGGACATATGCGTCAAAAATCTTTTTCTTCTTTTTGTTTAGTCGAATGTCATTATAATCCTGCCAAGGATAGTCAAAGCCAGTTGTGTTGGTGGGCTTGAAGCCGTTTAATGTCGGCGAGCTGTACTGGCGAAACACACCAGTAATACCCGCAATTGTTGACGGATCAAAATGCTCTTTTTGCGCAATATAGATAGTACGAATCCCACAGTCGAAACCAATTTTTGAAAGTGAGCGTTCAATTGCTGCGATTGCCTCCATCTCACCTTTCGATGCTTTTGGTGCGTCCTCACCGGAATATTTTTCCTGCATTTCTTTAATGAGTCGCTTACCCTCACCCTTCCAGTCGTGCTTCCCAAACCACGTACCAGGGGTACTGTAGCGCTCCCCGTTTGCCTGTACGAGTATCTGCATCCAGATTTGCTGCCCTCGTCCGATGTTGCCCAAGAATTCGATCATCGACGTAATGGGATCACTCTTCTGCTCCTCTTTGACCATTGCAGAGTCAAGTTTGTAGTCAACGTACGTCTTGATTGGATATGGATCAGGCTTCGTGAGGGCGAATTCGCATCCCCACAAACTCCACTCATTTTTTTCATGAATGTAAGGCGCCATTGAAATATAATCCTGCACCTCCACAACCTCAATCGTTGGGTACTGGGCATAAATGTGACTTTCAATAAGTTTCTTAAATTTTGAGGGGGTACGCACGAGGAATTTCACATCCCCCTCGATGGAAATAATTTCTAGGGAAAACCAAGGCTTCACTTTTCCGAGCCACCAGCGTTCATACCAATTTCCTGAGCTCCCTTGATAGAGCGACTGGAGTACGAGCTCCATGGCAACCGGTGTTTTGTCTATGACGCGAGGGAGCTTGATTTCCAGAAGGACGAATTCGTAACTCTTACGAATGAAGTCAATGCGGACATATTCTAGCCACAACTTCTGAGCAAACCATATTGCAAGTGCAGGACCCCAAATGAATGCCAGTGCGGCAAAAAGATTGTACGCATTTCCCAAGAGGTAAAAAATGGGCTTGTCGAAAAAAACGCTAATCGGTTCAAACATGAATACCAGTATAGCAAGATGAGTGCGGAGAGAGTAGTGGGTAGCGAGTAGAAATATATACCCATAAAACAAAACACCCCATTTGGGGTGCTTTGTCTATACTCTAAAAAATTATTATGCGAGTGAGTACTTCCCTTCCTTATTCTTTTTGAAGTACTTGGGATTCTGAAGATTGACCAAGATAGTGTTGGGCTTTACATAGCGTTCGCGCATCACCTTCTCGACAACATCCTCGCGGGTAAGTGGACCCGTCTTCTTCAGGATTTCACCTATAACGTCACGAACGACTCCAGTAGAGTAACCCCATTCTGAAAGTGCATATAGTCCGCGACCGACAAGGACAAAACGCTTATCCTTGATGAGTTCATTGTGGGTTGTCGCAATGTGCGCGCGTTTGTCGAAGTGCTCGCCGATTGCCTTTGCAACTTCGGTGAAGTGCATGGGAGATCCATGTTTACGAAGTACGAGGAATGCGTAGTCGCGTACGCCACGTGCTGATACGTTGGGTGATGATGCAACTCCCCATTCTCCGAGAGGGTTCTTGCCCATTTTCTTTGACAATGAGAGCCATCGGCTGAGAATCTCTTCGTTTTTGTATTCCTCCGAAACATCTTTGAGGTGGGTGAGGAAACGCTCAATCATTTTTGACTCTTCAATAAGCTCCTCATCAGAAAGTGAGGCATAGAGTTTACGCAGGGATTCGTGTACCTTCGTTGCTGTTTCGGGGTCAGTACTCCAGCGATGTGCGAAGTCGTCGTCCTCTTTGTGTTTGGTGAAAAGGTCACCAAGCACGAGGAGGAAGTGCATATGATTCTGTCCTGACTTATCGGTCGCAACCTTCGTCAAGAAATCTCCTTCAGGAACAATCGATCCCATGGAAATCATGCTCTGACGCAGCTCATCAAAAA
>JAYSZV010000221.1:0-1190 GCA_043737875.1 Candidatus Lloydbacteria bacterium | reverse complement strand
CTTGGCTTTCTTGGCCTTCGCTACCTTTACTGGCTTAGCAGGCTTCTCTGTCTTTTCGGCTTTTGAGGCGACCTTCTCCGTGACTTTTTTGGCAGTCGGGCGGGGTGCGGAAACGGCCTTCTTGGCAGAAGGTTTCGTTTCCTTCTTGGCTGTGACGACTTTCTTTTTAGCCTCTTTCTTGGCCACTGGTTTTACCTCCTTTTTGCCTTTTGTGGGTTTATTTGATGCCATGCGCGTATAAGTATGAATAATGGTTTATATTGCCGTCCGCTTCAACTTCCTGTCCTCTATTGCGATTAAACGTGGGGTGACTTCCTGGTATTGTTGTAAATATTGTTTTGTTTCTTCCATCGCACCTCTTCCCTCCGCTTCAGATATCTTTCGTAACAGTTCGGCTTGTCTTTCTTTGAGGACTTCGGCTTCGAGGGTGTCGAGCATCTCTTCTATAGAATTCTCGAGCATTGGGCCATGGTCGTAGGTGTGCTCGGCTTTGATGATGAGGTTGCGCATTTCGTCATCGGTCGGACTGTGAGGCGGGATTTCGTAACGTGCGAGTCTGTCATGGTACGTCTTCCTCACTATGAGTACATCGATAGCGGGCTCTTTGTGTCCCTCCTGCCAATGAAGAATACCGATAATTTCTTCTTCGGCAACTTGACGGCGGGTCTTTATGGGGGCTTTTGATTCCCGCCACTCTTCCCCTCCTTGCGGTACAGTCATGACGGGTGGAGTGATGGTCGCGCCGAGTGCGCGGAGTCGTTTGACCTCCTCCCATACGGCATTCTCGGAGATGCCGAGCTTGCGGGCAACTTCGACGATGAAGTGTGCTTGCTCAATCTTGGACTGCATCGCCAAGATGAGTGGAAGCACTTTCTTCTCTACTTCGTCACGATATCCTCGTGCATCGAGTCCGCGCGTCGAGAGTGTCGAGAGATAGAAGTCCATGATGTGCTTGGACTGTCCAATAACGTCAGCCCATCCCGTAGGATTATCAATTCCATTCTTCAAGATATAGTCTGCGGGATCCTTGCCATCGGGAATGGACGCAACGCGTACGCCCATGCCAAGTCCGAGGGCAATCTGGAATGCGCGCCCTGTCGCTGAGAGTCCTGCATCATCGGCATCGAACGCGAATACGACATTGTCGGAAAGGCGCTTCAATAATCCGAGATGCTTTTCGGTGAGTGCGG
>JAYSZV010000220.1:0-1191 GCA_043737875.1 Candidatus Lloydbacteria bacterium | reverse complement strand
CTCGCCATGCTCCTCGGTGTTGCTGTCGGAAGTTTTCTTAATGTAGTAATTTTTCGATTGCGTAGTGGCATGAAACTCACGGGTCGTTCGCGGTGTATGGCATGTAGTAAAACACTGACTCCACGCATGCTCGTACCCCTCTTCTCTTATGTATTCCAGCGTGGCAGATGTGCACACTGTAAAGTTCGCATTTCACCTCAATATTTTCTCGTCGAAGCAACACTTGGCATCATCTTTGCCGTCATTGTGGCCGCACATCAATTTGATCCCCTCAATACGAATCTGATCGAGGTGGCGTGGGTGCTCATGGACGCGCTGATTTGGACAATTCTCCTCGGTATCACCGTGTACGACCTTCGCCACAAGATTATTCCCGACAGTTTTTCACTTTTGCTTGCACTTCTCGCTGGTGCCCTCTTATTGCTAAAGTGGAAATTTGGATTTATTCCCTCGTACTACATTCCATTTCTGAATTCCGTTCCCAGCTGGATAGATTTTGCAGCGGGGCCAATGCTTGCACTTCCTTTTGCATTGCTGTGGTTTTTTTCAGGTGGTCGTGCGATGGGGCTTGGCGATGCAAAGCTTGCCCTCGGGTTGGGGTGGTTCCTCGGCTTCTCATATGGGGTTACGTCAGTAATTCTCGCCTTTTGGGTCGCATTTTTCCCGAGCATGGCGCTGTTGCTACTTCGCAAGAAAAATTTCACAATGAAAAGTGAAATACCTTTCGCCCCCTTTCTAGTAATAGGCGCATTTCTCACCTACACATTCGGTATAGATATTCTTGTTTGGTCATTCTGAAATATTTAAAAAAAATCTATGCAACGCTCTTTTTTTCAGCTCAAACGTAACATCTCACAACAGGGAGGATTTTCGATAATCGAACTTATCGTTGCAATTGGAATATTCCTCATATTGAGTGGAACATTTCTATTAAACTATAATAAATTCAACAAACGCGTGACGCTTGACACACTTGCACATCAAGTGGGTCAATGGGTGCGTGAGGCGCAGGTGTCGGCAATGAGTGTCAGGCATGCCAGAGCTCAGTCGGGAGTGTATCCGGGATATGGACTCCATTTTTCAATGGCGACGCCTGATAGATTTGTCTATTTTGCTGACCTTGATAACGATAAACAATACGACCCACCTGTCGGCGCACAGAGGTGCGGTGACGCAGCGGTAGAATGTGAA
>JAYSZV010000219.1:0-3208 GCA_043737875.1 Candidatus Lloydbacteria bacterium | reverse complement strand
GGTGTGGGCGTCGGAGGTGGTGGCGGAGGAGTTCCTGGTGGCGTTGGTGGGGGTGGAGGAGCTGGTGGGGTGATGCCTGTTTGTGTCGTCGCGGTGAGAATTGCTCCCGAGGAGTAGTTCTGCGCGGTATCACGTGCGAATGCCGTGTAGTAATAAAGTGTACCCGTCGCAAGTCCTGAATTGGTAAATGATTGCGCAGAACCATCGTACACGAGCACGCCGTCAGTTGGTGTCGTCGGATACCCTGTGAGCCTGCGCATTATTCGTACTGCCTGAAAATCAACATCCACGGGATTATTCCACGAGAGCGCAATGCTCGTGAGCGATGGTACTGCAGTAAAATTATTGGGATTTGCGGGTGGGGTAACATCTGGTGGAGGGGGCGGATTCTGCGTGGTAAATGTGCCAGTGAAAGGGGTACTCACGTTATTCGATGCATCTCTGGCGGTGATGCGATAAAAGTACACCGTGCCCGTTGCCAGATTCGTGATGCCCATGGTGTGGGCGAGCGCATATGTCACCTCAGATGCAGTGCCCAGTGAGTAGGAAGTAGTCGTCCCCCACGAAAGGGTTGAGAGCGCATTCTCATCAGTCGAAAATGAGAAGGTCGCGGTGGTATAGGTCGTCGTCGCCACGACACCCGAAATCACGGGAGCAACATTGTCGACAACGGTAAATGCCCATGTCGAATTTCCCGAAATACCCGCAAAGAGATTTCCTGATTGATCCGTGAATGTTCCCGAGGCCATCTCGACATAATACTGTGTGTTTCCTGCGAGTGGTGCAGTAAGCGTAATACTGGCGACCGCACCCAAGAGCGATACTTGACTACCCGATACCGCAATCGTATCAACGGTGACTGAGTCCGTCATACGACGAATGAGAATATTCCCTGTCGCCTTATTCACCAGCTCGTTGAACGTCACCGAGAGCGTTGTCGTTGCAGAGACCCCAGTTGCACCATTTGTAGGAGAGAAAATGATTGCGGTGGGGGGTGTGGTGTCCCCTCCTCCACCGCCACCCGCAGGAGCTGCTGTTGTTGACGCAGTGGCTGTTGCCGATTGCGCAGAATAATTAAAAGAAGTATCGAATGCTTGTACGGTGTAGGAATATATTGTTGCAGGAGCCAAGCCCGTATCGGAGAGTGTGAGGCCAGTTGTCGTACCGATGATTGCAAGATTGCGTCGCAATACATACCCACCGACGGCAACGTTGTCCGTCGACGCAACCCACGAGAGATTTATTTGTGAACTCGAAATTCCAACACCAGCGAGTCCCGTGGGTACAGATGGTGGGATGGCATCCGAGACTACGCTCACCCCAATGGTGAATTGATTTCCTTGCGCATGAGCAATGCTTGATACCAATCCACCCACAGTAAGTAGAGCTGCCAAGAATATAAAAGTGGTTGTTAGTGTGTGACGGTACATACGTTAGCGTGCGAGCACGGTGAGTGTGGCGGTCGCAGTATAGCTTCCAGCTGGTTGCACATTTGATGCCCCAGATTCAGCGCGGAAGCGAATTGTCGTCGGAGTCCCTGAGGGATGATTAGGAGTGATGCGGGTGACGATCGTGTCGGCGGTGGTGAGGAGTGGCGCCCAACATGCACTTCCTGTATCGAGCGCTCCTGCATTACATACCGCACCGTTGTCTTTGTATCTTTGTACAATATCTCCACCTTCAGGCGAAAATCCAAATCGACTCGACGCTGCGGGCGTAGCGAATGCAAAATCAGGGTCGGCACCTGCGGGTATATAATTGACAAAATTATTCGCACCTGACGCGAGCGCAGGAGTACCTGATGCACGAATGTTCATCGTATACCCCGGTGCATTATCAGTCGTCACCGTCCATGTGCTCACGCCATTTGCCACTCCACCACCCGCAGTGGGGATACTTGGAGCAAGGGTCGTATTTCCAGGAGCGGTAATGGCGAGATACACTTCTTGCATTTGCTGATACCCTCCCTTGATGTTGTAGGTGGCGCTCGACGAAGTGCCTACACCCTCCTCTCCGAGCGTATCCTCCGCACGATATGAGGTCGATGTTGAGAGTACTCCTCCCCCGTTCACGCTGTCCGCCTGGATGCGATAATTAGAACTCGACGCAATGTATGCAGTAGCAATTGGAGCCAAAACAATAACCGTCGCGAGCATCGCAAAGAATTGTGTACAAAGTTGTGAAATTATATACTTCATAAATTACGAAAGTGCGTGTCGCGAGAGCATAAGCGAACGTCGCAGAAGCCAGACGATTCCCAGAAGTACGAAGAGCATCACAAATGCTTCGCCCATACTCGGAAGAATCCAAATGTTCACTTCTTCCTCGTCAACAATGTCCTTATATCCGCGATTGAGTTCCAAATGCGCAGTATAGTATCCAGGGCGAAGTGAGTCGCGCACTGCGATTTCTTGCATACGTGTTTCGCCCGGCAAGACAGCGAGCGGTTCAATTGTATACATTTTCGATGCTCCAATGAGTGGAGTGAGAGTCATGCGACCATACGGGTTCACATGCACCGTACCAGAATTCTCATACGCGACTTGGAATTGGAGGGGGCGCTCCGACGTAGGACTAGGGGCAGTTTTTGTATTATTGAAAGTACTGAATGCCACGAGACGACCTTCTTCTTTTGCTTCTCCTAGGACGCGCACATAAAATAATGATGCTATCCTGCTCTCCACCGCGACGTTCGCGCTATCATCTCCTTTACCAGAAAAAATAGGACGAAACGTGAATACCACGGAACCGTATCGCCCCCCCGGTTCAGTATTTTTAGGAATTCGTACCGTCGCGGGCACCACCACGGACTCACCCGACAAAATGGTAAATGACGTTGCGCCTGTCGAAAATAAATCTTTGAGCGGATATGTACCACCAGTCGTACCCAAGAGCACCACGGGCTCATCATTGGACGATGTTTGAACGGTAGGTGCAATGTCTTCGTAGCTCACCGTCACTAGAAGCGGGAGTGTTGCTCCATTGGAAAGTGTGATATTCGTTGTTTTTTCTTCACCGGGCAAAATGTCGACTTCTACCTTGGCGGGGCGAACGACAAAAGCACCACTTGGTTGGTGGGTACTCGCGTATACAGACGGTGCAAAAAAGAGGGATGCGAGCACCAAAAACGTCATCCTAGATAATGTGAGCCCAAGTAGGCTCGTCACTGTATTCATCTTCCTATTATATAGGAAACGGCACTCCGTGC
>JAYSZV010000218.1:0-7519 GCA_043737875.1 Candidatus Lloydbacteria bacterium | reverse complement strand
GTGGTGCAGATGATTAATCATCGACCACGGAAGTCGCTCAACTGGGAAACTCCCTGCAAGGTATTCGGAGCTTGTTGCAGTTCAAACTAGAATTTAAGTGACCCCTCTACCGAGCAACGCGAGGCTTTATCCCCGTTTTCCTGCCAGGTTTTATTTTGCCCGCTCCCGTGTGGGTCTCGTTTTACTATATGAAGGTGCTATAATCTTCATGTGATGACATATGTTATTATATTTTTGTTAATCATCGGACTATTTGCGCTTAAGGCACTTTTGAGCAATAGGGACTTAGAGGCCACTGAAGTTGGTCTAAAATATAAATATAGCTACCAAAGTAAACAGTGGTTCATGTCAAAAAATGAGCATGACGCTTTTTGTGCCCTCATGCAAGCTGTCGGTGATGAATATTTTATTTTTCCACAAGTAAAGCTGGATAAAATTCTAGATTGGAAAGGAAACGGCAAAAACGCCATGTACGCGATGCGTCACATCAATCAAAAATCAGTAGACTATCTCCTCTGCGACAAGAAGTATCTTAACCCTCGTCTCGCAATCGAACTCGACGACTCGACCCACACCCGTCCCGACCGAATCGAACGCGACCACGAAGTCGAAAGAATCCTCAAAGACGCCAACTTCCCCCTCCTCCGCCTCATTCACTCTGACACATCCTCAGTCGAATCCCTTCGTCAAAACGTGTTGCGTAGTTTGAGAGTATGAAATATAAAATTGAACAAAGAATCAGCACCATCGCACAAAATGCTCTCATGAACGCTGGGCAGGTGGGTTCATTTGAAATATCAAATATTAAATTTTCGCACTGGGATTTTAATCACCGCGATGCATGGATTGGCGATGCTTGGCTGGGTGAAACTGAGATTGATGCGGCAAACATGCTTGATGCTCTCAATGTGTTTAGTCGAAGGATGGACAAAGTTGTATCGAGAATTTCACTAATTACACAGTCATATATTGAGCATACAAATGAGTCGTTCTTAATTCACCGCATTGATTCTGAAATCGCATTTTTTAGGGGAATAATTGAAGTGTCGGGGGGAGGACTGATGTTTATGGAATCTCATCAAAAGGCTCTGGAAAAACTAATGGATGACATTTCTATTCCAAATGAATTTTATTACTATTGGAACGATGCCACAAATGCGGTAGGGTATCCTGCAAAATTATTATTAATGTTTTCCGCAATCGAAGCTCTTGTCAGAAAACAAGGGGAAAAGGACATCATGCTGCAAGAAGAAATTCTTGGCAAGGATTTATCCGACAGAATATTTATACCGAACGCAGGGATTCGCCACAGACTAGTTCATGGTGAGTACTTTGGTGAAAATGATCGGGATCACAATTATCTTGAACTTGTTCACAATAAGGTTGTTTCATATTTCAACAGAAAAATATTGAAGGAAGAACTAATTGATGAGGGTATAGTTGCCCCACAAAGACACAAATTTGGGAATAAGAATGGAGGGAACTCCTTTGTTCAATCAAACACTGACTTAAACGATTTGAATTTAAAAATGGTACTTGGTGCATTGAACACATCAGGAATGTTTGACGAAGAAAAATACACCAGAGTTTATGATAAAAAACTAACGACAAACTACTAGGTTTTGCAAGCTCAGTTTTGTGTACAGAGCGCGAAGCCTAGGAGAAATACCCCTGAGGAATAGTCGGCTATTTTGAAGGGGTTTTCTTCGACGGCGACAATACTATGCGCTAAAAATACGCTTGCTCGTTCTCCAAAAAATATTCCAGCAAAACAAAAACCGCCTCTCGGCGGTCTTTGTAATTACTTTTTCCCAACCTTTCTTCGACTGACAATAAACACGTTGGAATATTTCTTCGGGCTTCGCGTCTTCTGGCCTTTGCCGGATGGCTTACCCCACTTGGTCTTCGCACGGCGGAGTCCACGACCCATGCGACCTTCTCCACCTCCGTGAGGATGGTCGACGGCGTTCATAGCAGAACCACGAACGTGCGGGCGGATACCCTTCCAGCGGTTACGACCTGCCTTACCTTCGTTGCGAAGCTTGTGCTGATCGTTCGATGCAGCGCCAATTGATGCCCAGCAATTCTCAGGCACACGGCGTACTTCGGATGATGGCATCTTGAGAAATGCGTATCCTAAGTCATTCGCAATTACTTCGATGAAGTTACCTGCGGAACGTGCGAGCTTCGCACCACCTTCGGGTTGTACTTCAACGTTGTAGACGAATGTACCGACGGCAATCTTTTTGAGCGGGAGGCGGTTGCCGACTACCGGTGCTACGTTCTCACCCGTGATGACGGTGTCGCCTTTCTTCATACCCTTAGGGGCCACGATATACGTACGCTCTCCGTCTTTGTAGACAACGAGTGCGATGAATGATGTGCGCAAAGGATCGTATTGAACAGCCTCGACGCGTCCTGGCACATCGCGCTTCTTGTACTTGAAATCGACATCGCGCTTCAAGTTCTTGTTTCCTCCACCAATGTGGCGCATGGTGATGCGTCCTTGGTTGTTGCGTCCTCCAGTCTTACGCTTTCCTACCGTAAGGCTCTTTGGGATATGCTTGGCATCTCCTGAGAGTAATTCCTTATACGGTGTGAGTACGGTGTGACGAGACGACGGTGTGAATGGTTTAAATGTTTTCATATAATTATACGAATTCTATCTTGTCTCCCTTTTTAAGGTACACAAGTGCCTTCTTAATCGCCGTCTTCTTCGTCTGCATTCGACCCGTGCGAGGATTCTTCATGTACTTTGCAATTCCCATGATGACCGCAATCTTCGCGGGCTTCACTTTGTAGAATTTCTCTATTGCCTGTCGTACGTGCATCTTGTTTGCGCCTCGATGAATTTCGAACGCGTACACATTCTGCTCAGAAAGATCAGTTGCCTTCTCGGTGATGTGCGGGCGGATGAGCACCATGTTGAGCTCGATACCACCAAACTTTTGCATACCTGAAGTCTCCTTCGCCTTGAGTGCCATGACCTCATCTTTCTTGTCAGCCTTTTCTGCTTTCGCAGCTTTTGCTTTCACGACATCAGTCTTTTCGGACTTTGGAGCTACCTTCTTTGCAATCGGTTTTTTGTTGAAAATTGCCATATTATTTGAGTTTAGCTTCCATTGCCTTCATGCACTCCGCAGGATCTGCAAAGATGACATAGCGATACGAGAGGAGGTCGACCGGATTTACCGTCCCCACTGTGCCTACCAAAACATTACCCATGTTCTGGAATGATTTCTTGACTGAGGCGTCGGACTTCGAAAGTACGACATACAGTGCATTCTTGCGACGTGTTGCGAGCGGTGTGAAGCCTTCGATTGCTCCCCATCCTGTAAGCAATGCGCGTGCATCCTTGGTCTTTGGCTCTTTCATTGCAAGGTCTTGCATGAAAATCATCTGACCATCAGCAAACTTCTTTGAAAGCACCGCGAAGAGTGCGCCAACGCGCATCTTCTTGTTGATTTTCTGAGAGTAGTCCTTGTCGTTGCGTGGACCATGAGTCACACCTCCCTTACGCCAAATAGGCGAGCGAGATGAACCGTGGCGAGCGCGTCCTGTACCCTTCTGCTTCCATGGCTTGCGTCCTCCTCCGCGCACTTCGGAGCGATCCTTGGTGTGGGCGATAGGCTGGCGAGCATTGGCTTGCATTGCGGTGACGACTTGGTGCACAAGGTCTGCGTTCCACTTTTGAGCGAATACCGTAGCAGGAAGAGTAATCGTTCCTGATTTCTTCGCGTCACTCGTGTAGACATTTGCATCGAGATTGATTGCCTTCTTTGTAGATACTTTCTTCACTGTTTTTTCTGTTGTAGTCATAAGCGTATGAGTTTATGAGTTAGGCGCTTGCCTCCTTAATCTCGATCAATGTCCCGCGACGACCCGGGATTGCTCCCGACACGAGAAGTAAATTGTTCGCTTTATCGATTGCAAGAACCTTGAGACCTTTGACGGTCACGCGGTCCGAGCCCATGCGTCCTGCCATGCGAGTACCAGGTACAACGCGCTGAGGACCAGTAGCACCGATAGAACCCGGCTCGCGCTCAGAGTGCTTCTGACCGTGCGAACGTGGGCCTCCGTGGAAACCATGGCGCTTCACGACACCTTGGAAACCTTTTCCTTTTGATGTGCCTGAAACTTCGATGCTGTCTCCTGGAGCAAAAGCTTCAACGGTGATTTTGTCGCCTGCCTTGAGCTCTTCTGTGCCTCCGGTCTTAGGGCGGTACTCGCGCATATAGCGGAATACGCCAAGCTCCTTGAGGGCACCAATCTGCGGCTTGTTGACGCGCTTTGGAAGTTGAGTTCCAAAACCGAACTGAACAGCTTCATAGCCGTCGCGTTCTTTGGTGCGCACTTCAGTCACGGTGATGGGTCCCGCGGAGAGAAGCGTCGCAGCAACGCACTTCCCGTCTTCGGAGAAGTACTGCGTCATTTCTTGTTTTGTTGCTAATAGGAATTTCATAACGGTAATTAGTGTTGGCAATGTCAGGAAATAGATAGGGTGCAATATGCACTCATTATTATTCCCCGTGGTGACAGATAGGAACAAGCGATATTCGAAACACCGCTTTTATGTAAAAGCAGTTGTGTTTCGAAATTATCGAATGTAAGTCGGAGAACAAGGACGAGAAATTAGTAGGTAGCGAGTAGGGAGTAGAAAAATGCAAATGAATCTGCTTTTTCTACTAGCTACTTTCTACATACTACTCACTAGTTTCTCTACATCATCTTGACGTCGATATTGACGCCTGATGGTAGTGTAAGGTTCGTGAGCGCCTCAATCACCTTCGGTGTTGGGCTTTCGATGTCGATCAATCGCTTGTGAATACGCATTTCAAATTGCTCACGTGCATCCTTGTAGATGAACGTCGAGCGATTGACGGTGTACTTCGTGATCTGCGTTGGGAGTGGAATGGGACCAATGAGCTTTGCATCATGGCGGAGCGCGGTGTCCATGATCTGACGCACTGATGCGTCCAAAATCTTGTACTCGTAGGCGCGAACGCGGATGCGCAGCTTGGAGATTACCTCCTTCGACTTTGCACTTGCGGCCTTCTTTGTTTGTTCCGTTCCTGTAGTCATGACAATGGGTAGTTGAGTAACAATGATTGCAGTTTATGCAACGATCTTCGTGACAACGCCTGCGCCGACTGTCCTGCCTCCTTCACGGATAGCAAAGCGCATTTGTGCTTCGAGTGCGACAGGTGCAATGAGTTTCACCTTAAATGTCACGGTGTCTCCTGGCATTACCATCTCGACTCCCTCTGCGAGTGTTACCTCTCCGGTAACATCAGTGGTGCGGATATAAAACTGTGGCTTGTAGCCTGAGAAAAATGGTGTGTGGCGACCTCCTTCTTCCTTCGAAAGAATATAGACTTCTGACTCGAAATCAGTGTGTGGCAACACAGAGCCAACTGCTGAGAGCACTTGTCCGCGGGTAACATCTTCTTTCTTGATACCGCGAATAAGGATACCAGCGTTGTCTCCTGCTTGTCCCTCACCGAGAGACTTGTTGAACATTTCGATGCCAGTGATTGTCGTCTTTGCAGTCTTTGCAAGACCAACGATCTCGACTTCTTGTCCAACCTTACAGATACCACGCTCAATACGGCCAGTGACAACTGTACCGCGTCCTTCAATAGAAAAGACGTCTTCAACGGGCATAAGGAATGGCTTGTCGAGTTCACGGATAGGTACAGGAATGTACTCATCGAGTGCCTTTGCAAGTTCGAGTACCTTCTGAGCCCATGGATCCTCAAGGCTCTTTGACTCGAGCGCCTTAAGTCCTGAACCTCGAATAACTGGGCAGTTTGCGCCATCAAATCCTTGCTTCGTAAGAAGTTCACGAACTTCTTCTTCAACGAGCTCAACGAGATCCTGGTCATCAACCATATCTACCTTGTTGAGGAAAACAATAATCTTTGGCACACCAACCTGCTTTGCAAGAAGCACGTGCTCGCGGGTCTGTGGCATCACGCCGTCTGTTGCTGCAACGACGATAATAGCGCCGTCCATTTGAGCAGCACCAGTAATCATGTTCTTAATATAGTCTGCATGTCCTGGGGCATCGATGTGTGCGTAGTGACGATTTGCAGTGGAGTACTCGTTGTGAGAAAGAGCGATGGTGATACCGCGCTCGCGCTCCTCAGGAGCTGAGTCGATTTCATTAACACCCTTCATCTTCACTTCCTGACCATCCATGTGAAGCACGTGTAAGATTGCAGCGGTGAGTGTGGTCTTTCCGTGGTCAACGTGACCAATGGTACCGACGTTCACATGCGGTTTCGAACGATCAAAATCTGCCATATAGCTTTTTGATTAAATTAAATAATTTATAAATTTGGATATTTTTGATGCACCACGGGGGCACTTCATTTTTCTATGGCGGAGTACCGCTAAGAAAAATTGGTCGCAGTACGAGGCGACGACGGTGTGAAATCTTTATGCTTGCCTTCTTGGCAAGCTTCAAGTTTCGCACTTAAGTCAACGAAGTAATGCGCAAAAATTTCAAAATTTAAAAGGTAAGAGGTAATGAGCGAAGAGCCCATTACTTTATTTTTTCTACACGTGCACTGCTTGTTTCCTCCATCCACTCTTTTGTGAGAGCGGCAAAACGCACAATCTGCAACGTCGATACAGGATACCAGATGTAGTCCCCACGTCAATATCCCGATTTTGCCTTACCCACAGGTTTTCCACAGGCTTTTCCCCGATTTGCGAATTTATTGACAATTTCTCATCTAAATGGCAATATTTCCTTAGTTTGTTTCAAAAAGGACTTGCAATGCTCCCCTATGGACTCAAAAAAGGTCAGAAAGTGCGACTTCTTACCAAGCCGGATGGATGTTCATCGAAATTTTACTCACTCACGGTCGGGAATATCTATGAATTACTATATTACGACGGTAGTAATGTCGTTACCACCATTGACATAGCGGGGGAAGACGCACATTATTGGCGTGGACGAGTTGAGGCCGTTTCGCCCACAACCCTCGTCCCAAAAACCTAGAAATAAGGGTGGTGGGGCAGAGAACATTGCAAAATTGCTTGTTTTTTCTACCCACCTAATCCTCATTGACTTCCCCCTCAATGAGGCGTAGATTCACTATCTGTTCAATACAGAGAAGAGAAAGAAAATGCCAACAGACGTCAGTGTCTTAAATATTGTCTCATTGGTCTTTCAGTACATCATGTACGGCCTTAGCAGCATTGCTGCTGTCTCAGTCATCGGACTGGCGGTTTGGGCAAAAGTGATGCTCCTCCGAGGAATAATCGCAAATGCAGGAAAGGCTTAAACAGCAGAAACCCTTACAAATAAAGGGTTTTTTAATACCTCATCGTTACTTTTTACGTGAATTAGGCTGAATTACTGTCTATTTTGATGATTCAGATGGCAGGATGGGTGCACTCTCCTTCTTTTTCAGTGAATAACGCCAGTATGTGTACACGACGACAAGCGCGAGTACGTTGGGAATGAAAATCTCAGGGGTCCCCCAATTGTGACCATTAAAATAGTAGG
>JAYSZV010000217.1:0-3228 GCA_043737875.1 Candidatus Lloydbacteria bacterium | reverse complement strand
GGACGGTGAATGTTTTCCACACTCCGTATGTACCCCCAGATGGAGCGAAGGAAAGCACCGCGCCCCCCGCTGTCTGAGCAAAAAGGGCGAGAGGGCTACTGAGGACGATGAGCGCCCCTATAAATAGTGGGAGGGTACGAATTGCGAGGAAGCGAAACATATTGGGCTCAATAATGCGTAGCGAGAATTACGGCGCTGAGTCTACTTTCTCGACAATCATACGCATCTTGTTTGAGGAGTGCCCCTTGAGCGGGAGATGGAGCACGAGAATGCCATCTTTTACTTTTGCTTGTGCGGCGGCGGCATCCACTTCTTGTGGAAGAATAATTTGACGGAAGAATTTGCCCCACGTGCATTCTTCGAGGGTAAATCCGTCATGTTCCTCATCGGCAGGCTTTGAAGCGGCGGGCACTCCCTGCCCTATGGCAACGCTACCCTCAACCACAGGGTGCGCAATCAGGTCTTCGGGGCGATGTGAGGAGCCCTGGATGGTAATGACATCGTTGTCGCCCTCGATAGACACATCGAGGTCTTTGATGTCCGTACCAGGCACTTGCGCATAGATAGTAATCTCGGTGTCACCTTGCTTCACGTCGACCGGAAGCTGGGTCACCCCCGCAGGGACGTCTGACTTCGCAGGAAGACTGGCGTTCGACACTTCATGGTCGTCGGATACACCGACGCCCTTTCCCTTCAGTTTTTGTAAAAAGGAACTCATATATTCAAAAGTACAATTAATTGGTAATGCGCTTCCTCAAACGCATGCACGGTAGAGTCATATCTATTATACGTGTTCAGAAGCAAATCAACAATCACCACTAGTGGATGATGTGGAGAACAAGTGGATACCACTCGGGTCATCTTTTGAAGGGCGAATCCTCGCTCAAAGGAGGCGTTGCAGAAACTTCTTCTAATTTTTGATGAGACACGAGCATCGAGAAGCAATCTTACTAAGCTGTACATCAAGTACTGCTTGGTAAGTCACGACGATGATAACGAAGTAGATCGCAAATTTGAACACCCTTATGGCAATCGCACGATTTGAGATGAGTTGCGAGGCGCCAAGGGTATGATGTTCGAGCGGGCGTACGAAAAACGTTCGCAATTTTGATGTAATTCAATTTTTTCGCGACGAAAGTGTTCGAGAAGCTGTATGTGCCAGTACTGCTTCCGAACCTTTTGGCGATGAAAAAATTGAAGTACGCAAAATTTGAACGTTTTTACCCGGTCCAGTTGGAGAGCATGATGGAAAAGTCTACCAAACTCACCGTCCCATCCTGATTAATATCCGACACCGCGTCACTGGTCTTCCAATTGAAGAGGAGGATAGAGAAATCGACGAGGTTTACTTTTTTGTCATTGTTCAAGTCAGAACGATTACCAAAATTGGGATTAGCATCCTCTCCAACACCAACATATGCAACGGGACTCAACAAGCTTTGGTCTTTGTTATTCGCAAACTTGGACAGCGCGCGCACTTCGTATGTTCCCTTCACGAGCTTATCAGTGGGGACAGATACCGACCACGAGCCATTTCCATTTGCGGTGGTGCTCGCAGTGATGACTTGCCCCGTTGCGGCACTCCCCTGCTTGGTGACAATCACCTGCACAGGTAGGAGCGCGATGGCAAACCCAGAAAGCTCCATCGGACTCCCGAGAGCTACCGTGGGGGATTTTATGTTCACCGTCGGTGAGAGATATACTGGCGCAATAATATTGTTTGTTTTTGCAATGAGATAGATGGTAGATGAGTAGGTGGAAGATACTTTTCCATTTACGTCACGCACATATGCACTCCACGTATATGTACCACGGGGTATATTGATAAACTTTTCCGAAAAATCTCCGAGGATCGAGAGAGGTGCTTCGCGCTCTATTTTTCCATCTTTAAGTATGACGAGCGTTCCCCCTGGCACCCCTCTCCCTTCGAGGGTGACCTCTCCTCCAGAAAGGAATAGTCCTCCCCCTCCCCCGCCACCGCCCGATGCGCCACTCCCCCCTGAAGGTGGGGGTGGTGGTGGAGGTGGTGGTGTTGCCACGGGAACAACACCGACTTCGAAATTGATAAGGTAGTCGTCGGGATTCGGCGTATTGGTAAATTTCTGACAACGTATATACAAGCTATAAATCGTGTTCGTGGTCACAGGAATCGTCTGATAATGGAGTGTGGCACCGTTTACCGCAGTAAACTGTGTTGAGGGAAGCATGGAAGAGAAGACTACCCCGCTGGAAGTTGCGTACTTACATGTTGCAATTTTGTCAGTGTTGAGTGACACTTGCACATTTTGTGTACTACCCGGCAATAGCCCAAACGGTAGACCATTGGACCGTATCGGGGGGACAATGTCGGTCGTGTCCCCTGGGCCGAGCGTAACAGGAAGTATGACCACGATAAGCGTGGAGCCGTAATCAAGGGGGACAGAAGCAGCGTTTTCTGTTGCAAGACGTATATGATACGAGCCAACAACTGACGGATTGGCAATGAACTCGTCTCCCACTCCGCCAAATGTCGCTGCACTTCCGATGATAATACGTACAACCTCACCTGAGGTAACGCCCGCAGACCCAAGCGTAATAGTAATTACGGGTGCGGTACCCGAGACAACTGCTACCCCCTCGCTTCCAGCCGTTGGAGTGAGTGCAAGTGTCCGCTCAGTGAATGGTCCAACCGTTGATGGAGCGGTTGCAACATCGACATCGGTGAAATCAAGTAATGCAGGAATATTGAACGTACTCGCCCCCGCTTCGGGGGTAATGATAATCTTTCCACCGACAGGAATGGTCGTCGATGCAATGAAGAGAATAGTATGCGAAGTCGATGTCGAGGACGGAGCAGAGCTTGTGATGGTGTCGCTTACGCGTAGGAGCATCGCAGCATCAACAGGCATGGCCACAGAAAAAGCGCCGAAGATCGCAAATATAAAAATCATGAGTGGCATGCGCATGCTCATAGCTTGGTGGTGAACTCACCTTCGTGAGCGTGCACCCCCTCTTTGTGACCGACGTCAGGTGGGAGTTCCGCGAGCGCATCTTCGGTCTTTCGGTGCAACATATCAAGATAAAAATTGATAGCAATCAGCACGACGAGGAGCGATGTTATAGCAAAAATGACATAGAGTGTAATGCGATTCCCCTTTGCTGTTTCTTCGAGCACCACGGCACGTATCTCGCGTTCGCGAGCGTCGAGGGCGCGTTCACGCTCCGTGAGTTCGGTTTCTTTTTTTTGTA
>JAYSZV010000216.1:0-7531 GCA_043737875.1 Candidatus Lloydbacteria bacterium | reverse complement strand
CGCATCCATTTTCGTAAGTCCGCTATTATCCTATATACTTCATCGATGCCTCAACTACGTGCTAAAAAATCACTCGGTCAGAATTTTCTTCGTTCGAGTGAAGTGATAGAAAAAATAGTAACTGCCTCTGAGGTATTTCCCGGGGATGTCGTGATCGAAGTAGGACCTGGCGAAGGCGTACTCACTATCGCACTCTTAAATAGTGGCGCGCACGTCATTGCAATCGAAAAAGATTCGCGTTGTATTCCACTCCTTGCTGATCGTTTCGCGGATGCCTTAAATGACGGACACTTGATACTCATCGAGGGGGACGTCCTCGATAAAAAAATTGCGAAGGAATTATTCGAGATACTCAGTGATGTGCCTACATATAAAGTAGTGGCAAATATACCTTACTACATCACGGGGATGTTGTTTCGGTATTTTCTGGAGGAGCACCGCCAACCGAGTGTGCTGACATTTCTTGTTCAGAAAGAAGTTGCGGAGCAGATTGTGTCGAAAGCGCACAAAGAAACAATCCTCTCGCTTTCCATTAAGGCTTTTGGTAACCCACACTATGGAGGCAAGGTAGGAAAGGAGTGTTTCGAGCCGATGCCGAAAGTCGACTCTGCGATACTGACGGTTAAAAATATTGGAAAGGAAAAACTCGCTTCGCTTCCTGTTGATTTTTTCTTTCTGGTCATAAAGGCAGGATTTCAAGCAAAACGAAAGATGCTTCTCGGCAATCTCGCTACTGGGCTCAAGCGGGACAAATCCGTAATTGCCGAAACATTTGCCGAGCTTGGAATCGGAGAGAAAGTGCGCGGAGAGGATCTCCCAATCGACACATGGATACAACTTGCTAAAAAATTAGCACAAAAATAAAACGCGTACATCGTACGCGTTTTATTTTTTGGGCAATGTATCTATCCTCCTGAGGTCCCGACGCGAACCATCATTCCACTTGTTGGCCATGTTGCGCACGACTTTCCTGCGTAATAGAGGCACACGCTCGCCTGTGTTCGGTTGCCGAGGAGCCATGTGCCCGTGGTGTATACCATTCCATATGGATGGAGGATAGTGAGTCCTGGAGAATAGACGTAATTTGGTGGGGAGCCAGGTGTTGTGCTGAGGTCTATCACCGTAACTGCAATATCAGCAGGATTCGAATTGCACGTACAATAATGTATGTAGGTAGATAGTCCACCAAAAGGAGTTCCTGTCTCTGCCTGGAGTGGGCGCGGGGCAATAATAATAATAAGCGCGGCAGACAGACCAATCATCGAAATAATGAAGAACGGTATTAATCGTATCGCAGTAAAACTCTTTATTGTGTGCTTAAATTTAGACATAAGTCAGGGAATTTTATTAATAAAAGGTATCGCTTGTGTTACTTTTATTTCAAATGATTAACGGGTGATGGTGAAAACAAACGGTTCAGTGAGTCCGTTTTCGTTGCGTAGATAATACCAAACGGGAATACGCGTTGTTGCAGGAAGATCTTGGCTTGTGACGTTCAAGCCTGGCACTACGACTTTCACCGTAAACTTGAGTGTTGTTTCACCAGAGGGGACAGCCACTGCCTGCGGGTTCTGTCCACCTATGATTTGATTTTGCATAAGTACGAATCCTTCTCCTGTAAGTGTCACCACCGTACCAATAGGGCCTTCCTTGGGACTAAAGTCCACTATCTTTGGTGCGAGTACGGCGGGATTTGTCACGATGAGGTACGACGTATTGGTGTGCCCTTTACTACTGGAAACATACAGATTATGGAAACCAAATGGCGCATCGTTGGGAATGGTAAACGTAAGCATGCCCCATGTATCGACGCGCGTGTCGGTAATTGCAACTCTTCCGAGGTGCACCGTATTACCTGTTGGGGCAAGTCCAGACGCATAGAGCTTTATTTCTTTTCCACGGGGTGCGGAATATGCGGAAGGGTACATAAGCACGGGCGTCGGCGACGTAAACGTTGTTACGGCAAAATCCATAGCTGGAGCACCTTTTGATGTACTAGTGGGGAATGATGAGACCGGTGGAAGGATGGGGATTTTTATAACCGATGGAGTGGCGGTTGCGCGTATCTGGACACTAATCGCCGAATTCGGAGGGCGAGACGTGGAAGACGAAGCCGAAGATACCACGGGGACGCTTGCCACACAAAGCGTAGTGAGCTTTGCGCGAGAGAATGCACCTATGAATCCGCTTCCTACTGTTAATCCCGCTGGAAAAAGCACTTCTTTTGCGTGTTTTTCTTGAAATTTAATGACCGCAAGCTTTGTTTTGACTCCGAAGTACATACTCTCCTGCCCCGAGGACCCTATCCCCATCTCAGCAATACGGGTTTTTGGGTCCACGTTGAGTATTTGCTGCAGTACTTTGACGTCAGCACCCGACATTCCGACTTTTAAATTACGTGAAAGTGACGCGCATTCTGCCGTTGCGGTAGCAGAAGCAGGGATGACTCCAAACATACTGAGCACTATGAGTAAGAAAATAGATTTTTTGAAGTACATAAATATAGTTACGACAATGGTTGCGTAAATTATATCAGTGTAATTGGGTGTTGCAAAATGAGAAAGGTGGAAGAAAAAAGATGGTGATAAAAATAAGCTCATTTATAGTTTCTCTCTGCTCTCTTCCTAGTCTTTATTATACTCTCTAATAGTCAGCAACCTTATTGCAGGCAAAGCATTTTAACGAGCAAGTCTCACTTTCGTGATGCAGTAGATACATAGGACTCTCCTATGTACACAGGAGAGTCCTATGTATCTACTGCAAGGCCGGGGTTGAACCTTGGGCTGCCTTGTGGTTAAGCCAGCATGGGGGATGGTGAGGTTTTGTAAGAAAACTCATGTCTTTCCTCATTGACATTTCATGAGACTGTTATACTATTAATCACGGAATATTGTACGTTACATCCTCTTAAGGAGCTTGAAATGAAATCGTTTTCCTCTTCTCTCATTATGGCTTTCATTGCCATCTTTCTTTCTGTTGGTCAGGCTCAGGCATTCCAGCAAGAAAAAAGGAAGGCCCCGCGACAGCATCTCGACAGTGCCGACTTTATTCTGAATAAGAACAAGGTTGTGCGTGAATATACGGCGACAGACCTGAAGTCGGTCGGCAAACCAGGCGACATGTGTCCAGCGGGTGGACACTCTCCTTCCCGTGAAATGTGCTTCGAATACAACAGTTTTTCGACCAACACGACGTGGCTCGTCCAGTACGTGAAGAATGGTCGCGCGGAAGCCATTTTCAAAATGGAAAATGGCAAAAGTGTGCCGTGGTTGTATTTTGAGCCAGGCGGGTCTCCCGTTTATCTTTCTGAGGCTGCTCGCCAGCGATTTGCTGGAGTGGGTCGCCAAAAATCGAGTGGTGGTGTGGACACTATTGTCTCCTCTGCCTCCGCGAAGGATCGACCCAGCGTCTATAGCGCTACGTGCTCCGGAAGAGACTTGGTGAAATATGGCGCACAAAATTGCCCTGATCGGACTCAAAGAAAACAGCACGCGCCACCTTCTGTGGTTGATATCCCGAGTGCGGGATCCTTGTTTGGCAATGTAATGGATGGAGTATTGCGAAAAGCACGATGAATCGACGAACGACAGTACGGCAGAGCACCAAAATGCTCTGCTTTTTTATTTATAAACTTTTTATTTATAAACTTGGAATGCACTGCTTTTTTGAGTTGCTCGCTATTTTTTTCCAAAAAAATTTATTAAATTTTACTTATCCACAAAATTTCGACATTTCATCCCCAGTAATGTCGTATTGTTGATATAATACTAGTGTTATATAGACATTATTGTAGGGAATATATTATGGACCTTTCTCATATTGCTCACAAAAATCTCATCGCCAGTGGAGCGGTGGCAATCATCATTCTTGGTGTAGGTTTTTACATGAACCGCCCATCCACAGATGGTACATTTTCTCGCGTCGCTGATGAATCAAAGGTTGGTGCATATAGTACATCGTCTGAAGACATCGCGACGCGCGACACCGACGGCGATGGGCTCCTCGATTGGGAAGAGCGTCTGCAAGGCACAGACCCATTTAATCCCGACACTGATGGTGACGGCACTAGAGACGGAAAAGAACTTGAGAGCGGGAGAGATCCAAGAAAAAAAGGACCGAATGATAAACTTGCCCTGCTTCAAGACCCCAATTTTGCAACTTCCTCGACCGATCTTACTGGTATTAAAAAAGAATTTTTTGCAAAATACCTCGCCACGCAAAGTCGTGATATTCGTGAAACAACCTATCGTGATATCATCAAAGGCTTTAACCCCAAGCAATATAAGCCTACGGGGACTCTTCTTGACCTTAATATCACTTCCGACAACAGCGTGGAGGCCCTGCGCACATACGGCAATGGGTTTGGGGTGATTATCAAAAAATACACCACACGTTCTCATCGCACCGAAGAAGAGATTCTCGGCGATGGACTCAAAACCAAAGATGATCGCACGCTAAACGAGCTACAGCTTCCCGCTATTGCCTACAAAAACTTTGCACTCGACCTCAAGGTGATTGCAGTTCCTTCTGGTGTGGCTCAACAGCACTTGCTCATCGTCAATGGCTACGAAGGCATGGCGAAAGGATTGCTAGGAATGCAAAAACTTTTTTCTAATCCTGTTGACGGAGCGGGGGGCTACCAGACCTACACGCGCATGCGACTCGACGTCACTACGGGATACGCGGGAGTTGTAAGCTACTTTGCGAATCAAGGTGTAACTTTTACCTCGAGCGAGCCAGGATATCCTTTTTACTTCAACATGGTTTCAAAAAATACAGTGCAGAAAAAGAAATCAGGTATTTAATAAACCATTATCATGAGCTATACTTACCACATGCAGTTGAACACTACGAAGAAAATTTTTCATAATAGTTTTTCATCTATCGTATTAGGACTACTTGCTTTGTTTGCTTTTCCTTCGATTGCAAGTGCGCAAGCATACGTGCCGGTCTTTGATGTCGAGTTGAATCCCGCATTTAGTCAATTTTCTGCAAATTTTGATACCTTCGCCGAAGACATGAATCAAGCACTCACTGACGCACCTGACTCACTTCGTGACATCATTTCGGGACCAAATCCTCAAGGTGTTGCGATTGAGCTGTGTGCTGTGGGTACAAAAGGCGATGTGCAAATTTATGATGACGGGCCGTGGGCAACTGCAGTTGCAAGCTCAAGTAACGCTCTCCCGAGCGCGCCCACAAACCCTGAGGTAAACACAAGTGGCTCGCTACGCTGTTTGTTGCAAGAAATGGTTGAGTGGCAAAAGCTGGGTTTGAGTTTACAAATTCACCAACTTTTAAAACAGTATATTGCGGACGCTCAGGCTAAACAGCTCAATAATCAATTGATGAATAAAATCGCATCGGCAAACCTCAATTGGGCAAAGGGAGGTAACGAAGTCGACAATAACGGCATTATCTACAACGAGCCGGTGTATGTGACCAATGGCTCACAGAGTATCTATGCCGTCAAAGAACGACAATTGAGCCACGTCACTGACCAAGCATCTGCAGATCCTGCAAGTGGAAATGCCGTTGGCTCTCTCGGTATCTGCGAGCCGTGGCGCCTTGATGCAACTGCTGATATGGCCCGCAATAATCGCTCTGAGATTGAGGATCCAATGAATTACACCAATCAGTACACATCGTGCAAAATTGATACCGTACTTGATCCACAGGATTGGAACACCTTCTCCGAGAGCTTCAATGACCCTGCAAATAGACAAGGTGGGATGGTGACATTTTTAAATGGGCTCAGCAATAAATCGGATACACCCCTTGGGGCAACAACACTCACCACGGATATTGCAAGGGACCGGTTGGCACGACAAGAAAAAAGTACTGAGCGCGAGTATTCTAACACTGGCTCTCGTCCAACAAAGACTTGTTCAGGCAGAGCAGATGACCCATATTGCTTGGACGAACAAAACTCTACTGCAAGTACACCTGGGTACCAGAATCAACAAAATGTGAGTGAGGTTGCTCAGCAAGGAAACAAGCAGGTTCAGGATAACGCAATTCTCGATGGTACAGGTGGAGACGAAGCGCAACAACAGTCTACTGCACTCAATACCGCCCCGGAAGGCCTCTTGGGTTTTGATTCGGCTCCCCTCAGCGAAAGTGGTACTTCGGTAAACCGACTCGTAGAGGAGTTCTGGGATGCTATTGAATACGGATATTTTGGAATATCGGTCGGGACTACTGAGTGGGCGCAAGCAACAATGGCACAAATTTATGATGAAATGAAGTTTGAGGATGGATCCACACAGATTATTGTCACAAATGGAGCTGCACCAGACCCAACAGGTTACGGTATATAGCGAGCGGTGCAAGAGGCAGGAAGAAGAATACATGACACATACACAAAAAGAAAACTCAGGAAAATGTAGTCCTATCCAGATGGAAAGTAGGGGTGCTCTCTGTGTACAAATTTCACTCATGAGTAAAGTAAGCGCACGTCGCAACTAAGCATCTCTATGCATCTCTACTATTACTCACTTTCCAAAAAGAAATTCGTTCAGTTCTTTCCATCCAACGGAAAGGGAGTGGGTGAGATTATGCTCGTTAACCGTTTTCGTAACACCGAACAGGGAATTCTAATTCTCCCACTCCTCATTTGGGGAGCAATAGCTGCCGGAGCTGGAGTTGCTGCGGTTGGAGCAAAAGATTGGATTGTCTCTGAAGGAGGGAAACTGATTGGGGATGCGCTTGTTGGGCTTGCTAGCCTCCTGTTTGATGCGGCGGGCTTTTTCCTCGCGATGATGGCGTATGTCCTCGACTATGCTATCAACCTTACTATTAATAGTGCACTCTATAATGGTCTTGATGTTATCAACATCGGTTGGACTACGATGCGCGACTTTGCCAATATGTTCTTCATATTTGCGCTCCTCTATGTTGCCATCAAAACCATACTTGGCCTGGCAGGAGGGAGCACGAAGCGATGGGTCGCCAATCTCATCATTGCTGCCCTCCTCATTAACTTCAGTTTATTTCTCACAAAAGTAGTTATTGATGCAGGAAACGTACTCGCACGAGGTTTTTGGGAGCAAATGACTGTCACCATCCAAGGCCCCAATGGTCCCGTTACTGGACCAACAGCATCCATGCACTTTATGCAGGGATTAAAGCTTCAATCAAGTCTCGACACGGTCGTCGGTGGCGGGATGCAGGTATCACCTGACGCGACGAAGAAAATTATGGTTTATCTTGGTGGTGCACTCACGATGCTCATTGCAGGATATGTCTTCCTTGCTGGAGCGATACTCATGACCATTCGTAGCGTGAAACTTATTTTACTGATGATTCTTTCCCCAATAGCATTTCTTGGATTTGCACTACCAGTAGGGGGTGGGTTTTCTGCCAAGTGGCTTTCTACGCTGATAGGGAGTACGTTTGTTGCACCAGCATTTCTGGGCATGTTGTACCTCGACTCGCTCATCATCAATGGTCTCGACCTTAATCGCATGACCAATGCCAATGGCGCAAAGCTTTCAGGCGCGCTCATCGGTGACCCAGGTAGTTTTGCAAT
>JAYSZV010000215.1:0-1211 GCA_043737875.1 Candidatus Lloydbacteria bacterium | reverse complement strand
TCCCAGCTTCAATGCGGTCAGGCACGACAGCAAAGCGTTTCTTTTGCGCATCGAGTAATCCCCCGCCCTTAATAACAATAGTAGGACTACCTGCTCCGCTAATCGTGGCTCCACATGAATTGAGGAGTTCCGCGAGCCACACTATCTCGGGCTCCATAGCGGCGTTCTTGATGGTAGTTGTACCCTTCGCGAGCACCGCGGCCATCATGAATGTTTCGGTACCCGTGACGCTTTGTGTGCGGAAGAAAAGCTCGCTACCGCGCAGTCCACCTTTGGGCGCGCGTACATCATAAAATTTCCCCGACTTTCGGACTGAGGCCCCCATCTTTGCGAAACTCTCCATGAATAAGTCGATTGGTCGCTCGCCGATGACACAACCCCCGGGATACGGGAAGCGCACGACGCCGTAGCGCGCAAGCATCGGCCCCGTAAGTACGATAGAAGCACGCAGTCGTTTTGCAATTTCGGGGGTTATCGTCGTGGTGGTGAGAGTGGTGGCGTCGACGTCCACGCGATGACTCTTCACTTCTCCGCTCCCTCCCATGGTACGAATGATTTCGAGCATGCGTGTCACGTCTTCTATGTCGGGGACATTATCGAGTGTGAGTGGTGAACGGAAAAGAATGCTTGAAGCGATTGCCTTGAGTGCGGCATTTTTTGCTCCATATATAGTAACCGTTCCCGAAAGGGTGGGTTTTCCGGAAAGTCCCTTTATTTTGAGATGCGACATGGGGCAATCATACAATCTCGATGCCAAAAAACAAAATTGAAAATACCCATGTTATAATGGACAAATGTTCATAATTACCGTTGCCCCCATCAAACGCGGAATGCCACTCGATGAACTTTCGTATTTTACACAGGAAGACGTACCGCGCGGTGCGCTGGTGACTGTTCCCTTGCGTGGACGGCTCACTCCTGCGCTCGTCATCCGCTCTACGCCTGCGCACCAGCTGAAAAGTGACATTAAACACGCACAATTCGCCATCAAAAAACTCGATAAGGTGCATGCCAAGCACTTCTTTCGTAAGGAATTCATCGAAGCATGTGAGAAGACGGGCAAATATTTTGCGGCAACAACGGGTTCAGTCATTCACTCGGCATTCCCTAGCGCACTCGTACTCTCAGATAAGGCAGGTGCAAAAATCACGCACACGGAAAAACCCAAGCGACATGGGCAACGTTTTATTTTTCAAGCTGATGAGGCGGAG
>JAYSZV010000214.1:0-3244 GCA_043737875.1 Candidatus Lloydbacteria bacterium | reverse complement strand
GGTATGCATACAAAAAACCACCCGAGTGGGTGGTTTTTTATACTCATTTTGAGTAGTGAGATTACGCCTTCTTCTCTTTCTCTATGGTAAACGAGAGTGTCATGCGCTGATCCTTTGGTTCAAAGAGCGTGATGGCGAAAGGATAGACCTTGCCGAGTTCAAGTGAGACGCGGAGCTTCTCTTCTGTGCCAAACTCTGACACGTGGACGAGTCCTGCGACACCTTCTTCGATGGACGCGAGTGCACCGTACTTGTTGAACTTGATGACCACACCTTTGACCATGTCGCCCTTCTTGTACTTCTTCTCTGCGCCTTTCCATGGGTTCTCCTTGAGTACCTTTACAGAAAGTGAGACTTTGTTGTCCTTGATTTCGATAATCTGCGCCTTCACGCGCTCACCAACCTTAAAGAGCTTGCGTGGATCGTCGACGAGTCCCCAATCCATCTCTGAAATGTGAATGAGTCCCTCGAGGCCCTCTTCGATTTTCATGAATGCTCCGAAGTCGACAATGCCTGTGATTTCTCCTTCGACGATTGAGCCCATGCGATACTTGGCGACAATCTCCTCCTTCTCTTTCTGATTGTGCTCTTTCTCCGAGAAGATAAGCTTGCCTTCCTTGGGGACTGCCGTAATCATGACGACCGAAAGCTTCTCGCCCACGAGGCGCTTTAACTCTTCAAGAATCTTGTCCTTGTCACCGTCTGTGACGCGAGGATAGTGGTCACCAGAAAGCTGGGACGCAGGAAGGAATCCTGAGATACCTTGCCAGTCGAGGATAAGTCCTCCCTTGTTTGCATCTTTGACGAGAAGGTCGAGCACGGTCTTCTTTTTGACGTAGTCCTCTGCTTCGCCCCAAATAAGTGACTGACGAGCCTCCTTGAGTGAAAGTTCGACGTAGCCGTCCTCATTCTCACTCTCCACCACCTTTGCAGTGATGACGTCTCCGATATTCATGTGCTTCACGAGGTCGCGCGCGTTCATGTACTCGCGTCCATAAATTATGCCGATACCATATGGAGGCATGTTTATGAATACGGCTTTTTTGTCGACCTTGATAACGGGACCTTCAACGATTTCCCCCGGCTCGGGGCGTTTCACAATCTCCGCCATGTACTTGGTCATCACGTGGTCAGGGGAGAGGATTTGCTCTCCGCCAACGATGATGACTTCTCCGAAATCTGCTGTGATGTCTGTCTTTGTCATAATAAATTACAAAATCTGCTTGAGGGCAGATAACTGGTTCCTCTTGAGGGTCATCTTAGTCTGTGCGAGCACTAAAACGGTTTACTCTCAATAGTGTGAATAAAATTCAGTTGTGCCAAAAGACTAACAAATACAAGCTTCCATTGCAAGGAATAATGCTTATTTCATCCATTTTCTTCAAAATTTTTTTAAAATAAAACCCCCACGGTAAAGTGGGGGGTAATCGGAATGCACTTCCTGGGTAGGGTTGCTACCCATAAAGCTCCGATTGCGCATCAGGCCGGTGTCTATTTGGTGGACGTGAAGCTTTTCACTATAGTTCTCCTTTTTTCTGGTTGAGGAACAGTTTTTAACGATCAGGTTTCGCGCGAAGCGATTCCCGCATGTCGTATTATGCACCCTTAATAGGAATTGTCAACCAAAATCATATGAAAGTAGGGTGCAGTAGCGCTGAGAATGGGCACCCCAAATCTATCCTAGGGGTCCCCTAGGATAGATTTATTCAGAAAAACAGACTCACACGGGTCTGTTTTGCCCTACTATTTAAGGAATGCTTGGAGTACTTTGCCAATAAGTGCACAATCTTCGGTGGAGGCGTAGCGTGCAGAGAGTACCCAAGTCTGTTTGTCGCCCAATGGTGGGCGGATCCACCAATTATTGGTTCGAGGGCACACATTCCAGTCTTCGTTATCATTCATCTCGGGAGGGGACTCGGTTGCCCATTTCCCATGAATAATCAGCGCGACCCGCTCCACAACGAGCAAGATATTTTCGGGGTTTTTGTGCCATTTCGCTGACAGAGTGAATTCTGTGAACACGACATGCTCCTTAAGTTATGAACAATCCTAAGTCAACATAACAAGATAGGCATATAGGGTCAAACGGTTGAGTGTGAGGCTTTCAAAATGAAACCCGAACATGCTATACTCATCCCCATGATCATCACGTACCACGGAGGGCAGTTTGTGAAAATTGCTCAAGGAGACACGGTTATTGCCTCAAATCCTTTTGGCAAACAATCAAAAATGAAGCCTATTCGGTTCGGTGCACGCATCGGACTTGTTTCGATGAACCACCCCGACATGAACGGTGTCGAGAATCTTTCGCATGGCGAGAAAGTGCCTTTTGTCATTGCGGGTCCCGGTGAATATGAAATCGGAGGTATCGCGATTTCCGGATTTCTTTCCCCAAGGCCTGTGGGCAAAGATGGACTGTTGAATACTATATATACGATACAACTCGAGGGAATACGACTCTGCATCCTTGGTGCACTCGTTTCTCCCGAACTCTCTCCCGAAATTATTGAGGGCATTGGCGAAGTCGATATTCTCATCGTTCCCGTTTCTGGTGGCGATATATTGTCACCTGCGGATGCAAATAAAATTGCTGTTATGCTCGATGCAAAGCTCGTTATTCCTGTTGCATTTGAAGGCAATAGTGACAAACAACTCCACGCATTTCTCAAGGAGGCAGGTGCGGAAAGCGTAGTTCCCATCGACAAGCTGACGCTCAAAAAGAAAGACCTCGAAGGGAAGGAGGGTGATGTCGTAATCCTCGAAGTGCTTTCTCACGCATAACAGCTATGTGGCAATTCCTCGACAATCTTCGCCGGAAACCTACGCACGTACGACACCAGATTGCCATTGGCACGTCGACTGCGCTCTCTCTCCTCATCGCGATGGTCTGGTGGAACAGCTGGACACTTCATCCCACGACAAAAGAAGTGAGTACGCAGAAAGAGGTGACTCCAGTCCAAACAATTACCGGCATGTTTAAGGATTTGAAAAATAAATCAACAGATTCTTGGGATTCCACAATGGGAGATATCCAGTATGCTGCAGGGCAAAGTGCAGAACTCGCAGGTGTAGCAGAGAGCGGTGGCGGAACATTTGATAAAAATGATATTGTGTACGCTGAAGATATCAATTCGAGTGGATCCAGTACCGACAGTTTCAAATCCACCAACCCCTAAAATTATTTCTCTATTATAAGAGTATTACAAGAGTATGAGCAAAGACAATTCCAAAAAAATAGGCGAGG
>JAYSZV010000213.1:0-1218 GCA_043737875.1 Candidatus Lloydbacteria bacterium | reverse complement strand
CCGTTTGACTTTTATAAACTTATGTGATATCGTATAAGGACAATTTAAAGACACCCTATGGAACATCAAAAGGACAATCGCTCCGATTCATCTCGAACTAACGGACAGAATGATAAAGGACTCGCAAAAGACCAAGCCTTTCAAGGCTATGGCTTTATTATGCGCAAGACTGAGAAGCTCACCACTGCACTCTACTTGGTGACCGATATTCTCTCCGACAAAGAGCCCATGAAGTGGAGGGCACGAGAGACGGGTGTCGATGTCCTCTCAGATGTCACGGTCGCTGCGACTGCGGGGGCGAGCGAGAAGATGAGCACACTTCGCGTTGTCCTAAAGAAGATAGAGCGAGTTGTCTCATACCTCGACATCGCATCATCCACGCGCATGATAAGCGACATGAATGCCTCAGTGCTCAAGAAAGAGTATCTCGCGCTCCGAGACAACATCGAAGCCGAGTGGAGCCGTACCCACGAGCGTAGTCGCAGTCTCCTCAATGAACGTTTCTTTGAGGTACGAGAAGACTCCCCACGTGAGCTCGCAGATGGCGAGCGCAAGCAACTGGAGCGCGATGTCCAAAACAGACAAATAGTGCGCGATGTCTTTTCTGCGCAACTGCCACAGGTGCAATCTATCCACAAGAATGACCAGAAGAATGATCAACAGTATGACCAGCAAAACGAAGAGCGTAGTGGTATAGCGAAGAGCGATGCACCCGTGGCGCGACTCGAGTCACCGGCCTCACTTCCTCCCGTTGTCGACACAACGAAGGCGACCAAGGTGACAGAGACCCCTGCGACCTCATACGTAGCGCGCACGGTGATGGGAGTCCCCGTCACTCCCGCACCTGCTCGCTATCAACCTCCACGACCTGCGATGCGCGTCTTATCGGACACCGATGTCATTGCACGTTCGCGACCCGACGTAACAAAGGATGACCGTCGCAAAATCATTCTTGCGCTTATCAAGCAGAAGCCTGCCATAACAGTGGGAGACATTGCCAAGAGCATCCCCGCAGTGTCCGAGAAGACCATCCAGCGCGAACTCCTCTCCATGGTCTCCGAGAATGTCCTTGTGAAACGTGGCGAACGACGTTGGTCCACGTACTCCCTCCGCGAAGGATAAGAGAGAAGTTGAGCGTCTCTCGAATTTTGAATTTCCTACAATCTACTCCCCACTGACTACTCGCTAGTCATCCATGTGTCCTTTATAAGAGACATG
>JAYSZV010000212.1:0-1229 GCA_043737875.1 Candidatus Lloydbacteria bacterium | reverse complement strand
TCTTCGCTCCCATTGTTTCATTTGCACAAGTGAATGACATTTTTGATTTTCAAATTCTCCTTTTTAGAATTTTGGTACAGGTCTCATACTTGTTCTATGCGATGACGATCGCACTCTTTATCTGGGGAGTAATCAAGTTTATTAGCAATGCAAACGATTCGGCTGAGCATGAAAAGGGGAAGTCCTTCATTGTTTGGTCTATCATCTGCTTCCTCGTCATCGTCTCACTGTGGGCAATAGTGCAATTTCTTCTCTTGGACACATTCGGCATTATGTCTACTGGCGCACCAAACTTTGTGGATAAAAATGGAGGAATACAATAGGTAGCTGTAGTCAAAAAAATAACGCTTATGGAACGATAATTGACAATTATAGTATTTTGTGTTATAAATTGCAAAGGTTGTAAGGCGTATAGTAATCCACAGTAATCTGTTTACACTGATTGCCCCCAGTTTATTAGTGAGGTATCATTTATACATAGATTGGTATTGTTGTTTTCTGTTTATTAGCTATTATTTATACTTTTTCATATGAAAAAATTATTCATCGCATCTGCAATGTTCGCACTCCCAGTGGTTTCTTTCGCTTCACCACTCGACACAACAATTGCAAATTTCGCAGCAGTCGTAACAGCGCTTCTCCCAATAATGCTCGCACTTGCAGTGCTCGTATTCTTCTGGGGACTCGTCAAATACATTGCTAACGCAAGTGACGAAGCCGCAAAGGAGTCTGGAAAGACGCTTATGATTTGGGGTATGGTTGCACTGTTCGTGATGGTTGCCCTCTGGGGTATCATTGGTTACGTTCAGGAGTCACTCGGACTTTCTGGTACTATCACCACAACACCACCACCAGCATTCGTCGTACCTACGACCTAAAGATTCGTTTTTTCAAAAGTCCCGCATGGAGCAGTTGCTCCTCGCGGGACTTTTGTTATCCACCTATCTACAATTCATAATTGGCTTCACAGGAGCCCCGTACTTGCTATAATGTTATGCATATGGATTATCTATTTTTCATTCCTACTGCTGAGGCGGCACCAGCAATTCCTGCGAGCGTACTCGAGTTTGTGGGAAGAATCTCCACCCAGATTTTGAATCCCATTATTGCGCTTATGTTTGGTCTCGCAACTGCGTATTTTGTTTATGGTGTCGTGCAATATGTGTGGAACCCAGAAAGTGAAGAAGCGCGCTCAGAGGGACGCACGAGCATGATTTGGGGCATCGTAG
>JAYSZV010000211.1:0-3345 GCA_043737875.1 Candidatus Lloydbacteria bacterium | reverse complement strand
GGGCGGGAAAGTATCGCACGAGCAATGTGTTGATAACGGGAACTGACCATAAACCACCGGAGGCAATAGAGGTGCCGGGGCTGATGCACGAGCTGGTTGATTGGACGAGGAAAGAGAAATCGAAACTTCACCCCGTTGAGCTATCTGCGATCTTGCATCACCGAATAGTACATATCCATCCATTTTTTGATGGAAACGGAAGAACCGCAAGGTTAGCCATGAATGTTTTTCTCTTACAGGATGGGTATCCGCTCGTCATTATTTTAAAAAACGACCGAAAGAGATACTATCGTGTTCTTGCGTTGGCGGACAAGGGTAACCATGAGCCACTGGTGAGATTTATCGCTCAGGCGGTTGAACGGTCTCTCGACGTCTACTTGAAGGTGCTTACTCCAATGAACAAAACTCGTGAAAAATATTACTCCCTCCTTGAAGTGAGCAAGGCAACGCCTTATTCTCCGAAGTATCTCAACCTACTCGCAAGAACCGGGAAACTTGAGGCGCACAAAGAAGGGAGAGATTGGCTCTCAACAATAGAGGCTGTGAAACGCTACATTGATTCACGTAAGAGAAAGAAATAGTGCTCAATTCATCTTATCTCACCAAACAGGTTCGAAATTTATCCACTACGGCACCCATTATTGGACTTGTAGAGTACATTTCTGCATAATTCGCTAGAGTAGCGATTTTTAACAGGTTCGAACGTCTTGTATAAAAAATAATACTATGAAAAAACAATTTCAAGACTCAAAACATATCGTAGTTGCAGCGCTCATCATGGACAGAGAGGGGAGAGTGCTCATCTTGAATCCTGAACATAAAGACGGCTGGATTCTGCCCGGAGGGATTGTCGAGCGTAACGAACCGCCGAGTGCCGCTTGTGCTCGGCAAGTTGGAGAGGAACTGGGGATTGATATCGTTCTACCCAAGCGACTGCTCTCAGTCGACTATCGCGGAAAGACCGACGAATACATCATGTTTATTTTCGACTGCGGTGAATTTGACGACGGAGCGATTGCCGGGGTGAAGCTTTGCGAAGAGCTTTTTATCGAGCATCGATTCGTACAGCCAGAAGAGGCAATGCGTCTCCTGCGTACAAATAGCGCTCGGCGATTGATCCCAACGCTCGAGGCAAAGAAGAACGGATTTATAGCATACCTCGAAGACGAAGAGGTGTTTTGAACAGGGACCTCTTCCCAAATGTAAAATAATAAGTAGAATGGAGGATTCTTCGTTTTAAGTTTAGAGATTTTTAGCTCGCAAAGAATAGCATCACCTACATGGTAATTACTGCAACACTCCTTTTTATAGTTGGCTACGTGCTCATTACGCTCGAGCATCGATGGAATATCAATAAATCTATCACCGCGACCGCGCTCGGTGCACTTCTTTGGACATTGATAGCACTTTCAGGCGATGCGCATGTGGAAGAGGCGATCCATGAGATCTCAGGAGAGACGTTCGCGCTCGTCGTATTTCTTCTCGCTGCGATGGCACTAGTTGAGATACTGGTGCACTATCGTTTTTTTGATTATCTGCGAATTCGACTGTACTCACTCGGCCTCGGGGATCGCGAGCAGTTATGGCTTATCGCAGGCATCACCTTCTTCCTATCGGCGGTGATCGACAACCTCACAACGACAATTGTTATGGTGCAGATCGCACGCAAATTTTTCAAAGGAAAGAATCTCTTGCTGGCAGTTTGCGCGGTCGTTATCTCTGCAAATGCGGGTGGCGCATTCTCACCGATTGGCGATGTGACGACAATCATGCTCTGGCTGGCCGGAAAATTCTCTGCTATCCAGGTAATCACGTGGGGATTCCTCCCTGCCGTAGCGCTTTTTGGCACGAGCACGTGGCTTCTCGTCCGAAAGATCGAGCGCAGTACGCCTGATGATAAGCCGACAGCATTTGAAACGCTCACACTGGCACGTTCTGATATGGTAGTGATCGGCGCAACGTTTTTCTCGTTTTCTTTTCCCGTTGCCGCGCATCTTGTGGGCCTGCCACCTTTTATGGGGCTCCTCTTTGGTGTTGGAATGGTCGGCATCATCATTGCATTTTTCGCGAACACTTCAAGTGATCGTGAATCACATCTTTCAGCAAACATCCAGAAATTTTTGGGGAGGGTCGACATCACGAGCTTACTTTTTTTCATCGGTATACTTTTTGCAGTCGGAGCACTCGGTCATCTCGGAATTCTTGACGGAATCTCTAAGTCGATTTTCGGCGATGAACCGGAGTCACTTCGGCTCATTGCGGGGAACATCTTCTTAGGAGCATTCTCTGCGATTGTTGATAACATTCCGCTCACTGCTGCAGCGATTGATATCTTGCATTCTTCTGATCCGGCAATCTGGGTCCTCCTTGCGCTTTCGGTCGGCACCGGTGGCTCCATGCTCGTAATCGGCTCAGCAGCAGGTGTCGTGGCAATGGGTATGGTAAAAGAACTGACATTCAAGAAGTATTTCGAGATTGCGACATTTCCTGCCGCGCTTGGCTATGTCGTCGCGATTACGGTGTGGTATATCCAATACCTTCTTTTTTAGCCCTGCCCATCCGAAGGCTCGGATTTGTATACTCGCAAGAATGCCCGCAGTGTTGGGTCTTGTGCAATAAAACGAAGAACTAGGCTTTGGGAGCATTGTTCGACACGACGCCCATCGTTTGGTTTTCTCAATAAATAAGATAGAAAAGACATTTCAGTTCTGACCTGCTAGAATTTTATTACGCACAATCTATGTCGATATTATTTTCCGTCCTACTTTTACTCGTCTCTATATTTATTGCTTGGGCAGGGGGAAATTTTTTCATTCAGGGAGTAGACGGCGCACGTAGACTCCTTCGTCTTTCAGGTCTAACAGCTGGACTACTCATCGCTTCAATTTCAACATCTTCCTCTGAACTTTTTGTTGGCGTGAGTTCTGCGCTCCAAGAAATTCCCGAAGTTTCGCTCGGTGACGTGCTCGGCAGTAACGTGGTGAATATTGCTCTGATATTTGGTATCTTCTTGTTGCTCTCACCTCGGCATCTTTCAGAAAAGTACATTCGCATCAAAGATATCGTGATATCAAGCTCGGCTCCTCTCGTCGTCCTTCTGCTTGCGCTTGATGGAGTACTTTCAAAACTTGATGGTGTCATCTTGCTTGCGTTATTTGTACTATGGTTACGTTGGCTCATGAAGGGTGAGCAGAATGAAGCGGAAGAAGGAAAACAAGGGAAAGGGACACTCCTTCACTTCGCAATCGGTCTCGGGATGCTCGTTGTCGCAGGATACGCTTTCACTCAGAGTGCGAGCAACTTGGCGCAACTTCTTGGCATGAATCTATTTTTCTTTAGTGCGAT
>JAYSZV010000210.1:0-3346 GCA_043737875.1 Candidatus Lloydbacteria bacterium | reverse complement strand
GGGACGGCACGAGTCGACTTTCCGGGTGGGGATGCGCTCGCAATGTATATTTCTGCGCAAAGACTTTTTACACTCCCAGAAGAAATGCGCATGTTCATGTGCCACGATTATCTACCACAAGGCAGGACAGAATACCGATGGGAAACTACTGTGGGGGAACAGAAACGAGAGAACATTCAGTTAAATGCCAAAACAGATCCGGATCGTTTTGCGCAGATGCGCAAAGATCGTGATGAGGTTTTAGGAATGCCACGACTTATCATCCCCTCTATTCAGGTGAACATGCGCGCAGGAAATATCCCCCAACGCGACGGCCATCAAGAAATCAAGGTCCCAGTGAATGGCGTGTTCTCAGAGAAGCAGAGCTAAAAACAGGCACCCTCACTCGGGTGCCTGTTTTTATATGCATAAACCTTTTTATTCACTCCTACTCACCGTCTTTTGGGTGTTTAGTATCAGCGGGCTTTTGTGAGCCACCTGCGCCCTCATCCTTGTTCATGCTTTTGTTCATTTTTCCCATATGTTTTCCATCGCTACAATCACAGGATTCAAGCGCATGATCATGATGTGGACAAGTCCCCACCTCACATACACCCTCTTCTTTGGATTCAGTTTTACATCCTCCCGTGCAAATAAAGTGCTCCATAAAGTAAAAATTATTACTGATGATTAATCGTTTATTATATGAATGACAGGTGAACAAAGGATGAACGCAATGTTTGCACCTTGGGTTGTGAATTGTATGGTCATGTGTTTTAAGGGCATATACATGAATATTGCGAGCCCTGATTAACTAGGTTAGTATGCCAACATGAGAATTCTCGCGATTGAGACGTCGTGTGACGAAACCGCCATTGCCATCATTGATGTCGAGGGTACTTTCCCTACATGTCGCTTTCGCGTACTTGCCAATCAGACCCTGACCCAGATAGAGATGCACAAGGAGTACGGCGGGGTATTCCCCATGGTTGCCAAGCGCGAACACGCCCGCACCCTCGTTCCCCTTCTGAAGGTAGCGCTCAAAGAGGCTGGGCTTTACAGAGAAAGTAGCCGTCATGTTATCGAGAGTCCTCTCCGCACGGAGTTTCAGCACATGCTGGAGCGAGAACCCGAGCTCTTTGCGCAATTCATCGATGTTGTACCAAGCATCGACCCACCCGCAATTGATATGATAGCGGTCACCTCGGGACCGGGGCTTGAACCCGCGCTGTGGGTGGGCATCAACTTCGCAAAAGCGCTTTCACTGGTGTGGAAAGTACCTGTCATGCCTATCAACCACATGGAGGGTCACATGCTCGTCCCACTACTTGAATCGGGCGCAGAGGGGGTGATGACAATGAAGGAGACCGAACTCCCGCTCCTTGGGCTACTCGTGTCTGGAGGTCACACGGAAATAATTCTGATGAAAGAGTGGGGCACATACGAACTCCTCGGGGAAACCAAAGATGACGCGGTAGGAGAGGCGTTCGATAAGGTCGCTCGTATCTTGGGACTCCCATACCCTGGGGGCCCAGAAATAGCGAGGTGCGCACGAGAAGGAACTCCTAATGCATACACGCTCCCTCGCCCAATGCTCACGGCGAAGAATTACGATTTCTCTTTTTCGGGACTCAAGACTGCCGTACTGTATTTGGCCCGAGACTTGGGTGAGCTGACTAACGAAATCAAGAACAACATCGCACGCGAATTTGAAGAGGCAAGCGTCGAAGTACTCACCACAAAAACGATTCGTGCAGTACAGGAATTCGGTGCACGCACTATCGTGGTGGGCGGTGGTGTATCGGCGAACACACGACTCCGCGAAACACTGACTGCGCGCATGCATCACGAAGACAGTGCGGTGAAAGTCCTCTTCCCTCCTCCTGCGCTCTCTACAGACAATGCGCTCATGATTGCAATTGCCGGTGCCACAAAAGTGGGACGCAAGACACCACCACTCTCAACCATCGTTGCCAACGGAAACTGGCGTATCACTAGCGCGTAGGCATTCTTGGTGCAAAAAACTACCCCGTCACATTTCGTGACGGGGTAGTTTTTTAGTTAATCAGATTACGATGCGCTTCTTTGTCTTTAGATTATTTCCTCTTCAGGGCGAGTGCGGAAGTAGATGACCGAGAAGATGAGGGTCAAGAGAATGAAGAGCGCGATAAAGTAGAGGGTTGCGGGAGAGAAGCTTGTTTTATCTGAAAGCGATGCCATGACCGCTGCGAGGCCACGCTTTGTGCTCGTGCCTGCGACCGCTCCTGCTTCGTAATCAGATACTACGCCGCCCTGTTCGATGTCAGTTTCGGAACTGTCACCAGCACCGAGTTCACTGCCAACGTGTGGCACCGTCGCCAAGAGATCGGCAAGAGCGATGCGTCCACGCTTCTCAGCTTGTGTTACTTCGTCGTCAGTTGCCGACACAGGTGCAGGCTTCACCGTCGATGCTCCTGCAACGCTACCGCCACCTGCATTCGTTCCAACAAGTGGAAGTTCTGGAGCTACTCCACCTTGTGCATTGATGCGGTCAATGAGATCACGGAATGCGGCTACTTCGACAAGCTGGCTCGCATTAAGTGGGAAGGCGCGCTGACAATAGATTTCGTTTACCTTTTTCTGTGTTGTGTAGTACACATATCCTGTGTTACTTGGGAGATTCCATGGAACGAGCACATCGCTCGCATACTTGTCTTGGAATGCGCGGACAGCAACATCGGTAGTGATGTCGAAGAATCCGGTCACTGCGAGTGTCGTGAAGCCTTCGTAGTTGCGAAGGAATGTCTGGAGCTTCGTGACTTCAACAGGATTGTTGTTTGCACCAAGGCGCAGGTATTCACGGAGATAGAAACACTCCTGTGGTACACCCGCTACTGGTGTGCGCTTCAGCTCTACACCGACCACCGTACGAACGCCGTCTGTCGAAACAGGGCGGAAGTATGTTGGGATTCCTGATGGAATGCCAGAGATGGTCATCGCGTGTGATGTGACGAGTGCAGTGCTTGTAGCGTTTGATATTCCATAACCATAAAGCGGAGCAACGTTTGACACGGGTCGTGAGTCGAGTCCGTACACCACGCGTGATGTTGCGGGCACGTTGGTGTTCCACGTAATGACGACCGTTGTTGTACCTGTTACCGTAATTGCTTCATTGGAGATTGTGAGTGTTGGACTTCCTCCACCACCTCCGCCGCCGCCACAGTTTGCAGTGCATCCTGCGGATACGACGTTCACCATGCGCGTCACAGGCGTTGCTGCGTGTCCCTGCGTATCTGAAACGTTATACGTGAGTGTGTATGCTCCTACTGTTGATGTGCTTACCGTACCTGTGACGACAATACGTGATGTGATGTCACCTTCTTCTGGG
>JAYSZV010000209.1:0-1265 GCA_043737875.1 Candidatus Lloydbacteria bacterium | reverse complement strand
TCAGTTGGTAGAGCATCTCACTCGTAACGAGAAGGTCCGCAGTTCGATCCTGCGAGACGGCTCCAAATGAATCACGATATACAGCACCCTCGCGTCGGAATCGGAGTTATGATATTTCGCGATGGAAAAGTATTGATGGGAAAGCGGAAGAGCGATCTAGGTCACGGGGATTGGGCTTTTCCTGGTGGACACCTTGAAAAGGGTGAGTCACTTATTGAATGTGCGATTCGAGAAACGCGAGAAGAGACGGGGATAGAAATCTCCAACGTGAGTTTGTTGTTGCTCGGTAATATTCCCGATACCTACTCGGTGCACTATGTTGCAGTGGGCTTCAGTGCTGACTGGAAGTCAGGTGAGCCTACGGTCCTCGAGCCGACGAAGTGTGAGCGTTGGGAGTGGCGAGACCTTAGTGACTTGCCAGACCCACTCTTCCTCCCTACGAAAATGATTATCGACGCGCATCAATCCGGTAAGGTTTTTTGGGACAGCCCGACACCGTAAAGTAAGAAATATGCATTTATATTTCGACATGCAACATACCGCCCACTTTACTTCTCCCTCATAGCGTGTTACTTATGGCATATGTCGAAACACCAGCAATTCTGGAATAAGGAGTACAAAACCTCGGAGCATCTGATGCTCTCTGACGAGCCCGCAGAGGACCTCGAGAAGTTTTGCCGTTGGATAGAGCGCAATTACGGAAAGCGCTATCTCAATGTGACCACTCGCGTTCTCGATCTGGGTTCGGGTAATGGACGTAATCTTATCTATCTCGCACAGAACTATGGAATGCGGGGTATAGGGTATGATATTTCTGATGAAGGAGTGAAGATTGCCAAGCGTGCGTCAGAAGGGCTCCCCATTGCGTACGAAGTGCGCTCCATTGAGGGGATATTTGGACTCCCTGATAATTCTGTCGATATTGTCCTCGATATGATGACTTCCCACTTTCTCCGCGAGAAAGAGCGCGAGGCACTGCGTAACGAAATCTATCGCGTACTGAAACCAAGTGGTTTCTTTTTCTTCAAATCATTTCTTGCAGAAGAGGATATGCATGTGAAGCGTCTTCTCAAAGAAAATCCTGCAGATGAAAAAAATTCCTACATACATCCCACGCTTGGGGTTTATGAACATGTGTGGACTGAACCTAGTCTCCATGAATTTTTTTCGGAACAATTTGCTATAGAAAAAATTGAACGCTCGTTCAAACATATCCGAGATGGCAAAGCGTGGAAGCGACGCACCGTTTGCGTGTATCTCCAAAA
>JAYSZV010000208.1:0-1266 GCA_043737875.1 Candidatus Lloydbacteria bacterium | reverse complement strand
GTCGCGACGAAGCTAAAGCACAAAACTTTTGAAGAGTGAGTGACTAAAAATAAATTATGAATACCGCTGTGAATAAATTTGGAGGATACATAAAAAACATGGCGGAAAAATTCTGGAAACTTTCCATTTATATACGTATCGTGGTTTTAATACTCCTTCTTTTACTGATGGTGGTTATTTTGCAATTGGGAAATGACGAATCTCCTAAAAACGACGAGAAGCAGCTGCGCACCGTAGTCGTGGCGAGCGTTCTGGGTCTTTCACTCGACGTGAGTCCCATTTCTTTATTGGGTACAGTTACCTCGCGCAGTGAGGCAACCATACGTGCGGAATCAGGGGGCAAAATTGTGGGAGTCTATCGAAAACTCGGTGACTACGTTGGTGCCGGCGCAATTATTGCAGAGTTTGAAAATGCGAGTGAGCGTGCGGGTGTGCTCCAAGCAGAGGGTGCATATGAAGCCGCACAGGTAGGAAAAGATATTGCATCCATCAGTCGTGGCTCGTCAGACAACGCACTCAGTGAGGCAAAAACGCAGGCATTGAATGCCATTACGGCTTCCTACTCGGGGCTTGATGATGCCATTCGCACCAAAACGGACCCCGCATGGAGAAACCCACTTACACGTGAAGCAAAACTCGCAGTTACGATTTCCGATGCACGGCTCGTCATCGAACTTGAGGCAAAACGCACACAACTAGAGACATTACTCAAGGAGCGTGAGACGAGAAATAGTGTACTCACAATGGAAAGCAATCTTCTCGAAGAATTGACCTTAGTGGAAAATGAAGTAAATACAGTAAAGCAATATCTTGATGACTTGGCGCTCGCATTCAACCGCGCGATTCCCGATACAAACACACCCCCCGCAGTCATTGAGGGGTACAAGATGAATACGGCAATAGCGCGCAATAGTGTCGGAGGAATACTGTCCACAATAACGAATTCACGCAACGCATTAAGTGCGAGTCTTTCCGCAAATCAAATTGCTGAAAAAAGTGGCTCGCTTTCAGGAAGCTACACAGGAAATTCCGCTGACGCAGGATTAAAGTCTGCGTTAGGAAATCTCCGTGGCGCACAAGCACGATTAGAGAAGACGGTCATCCGTAGTCCAATTTCGGGAACAATCAACTCGCTTTCAATGAATAAGGGAGACTTTATTTCCCCATTCACTGAAGTAGCCGTTATTTCCAACAACGGTGCGCTCGAAGTGGTGGCATATGTGACTGAAGATGATGCGAGAGAACTTGGAGTGGGTGGGAAAGTTT
>JAYSZV010000207.1:0-3356 GCA_043737875.1 Candidatus Lloydbacteria bacterium | reverse complement strand
GTTATGCGTGCAGTCAGCGCGCGTCCACGGAAACAGCCCAGGCTCCGAATCCTTGAGAAGTACATGTACTGCACTCCGAGGTTGAATGTACCACCTCTTAAGTTCAACCTTGAAGTGCAACAGTAGTTGAATCTCTCCTGGCGGAAAAATCCAAGAAAAACACAACATCCCCGAAGGGTACAATAGCTGAGTAACGAAAATTACCAGTTCTTTAACCACAACGAGGATGTCGTACAGCCATATTACGCGAGACGATAGAGTCTCGCTAGCCCAGCTCTTGTGGGCAGGAAAAAATCACACCGAGATCGCGGAGCGTCTCGGAAAAGAGAAGGGTGCGATCGGCAGAGAGATACAGCGCAATAAGGACGATGATGGTATCTATCGCGGCACCCATGCGCACAAGCGAGCCATGGCCCGCAGGAAGAACGCGAAGAAAAAAGGGCGAAAGATAGCGAATGATAAAACGCTTCGTCAGTATATTATCCGCAAGCTGAAGCTCCACTGGTCTCCCGAGCAGATCGCAGGGAGACGGAAGCACGAGCATGAGAAAGTCATCATCTCCCATGAGACGATCTATGTATGGATCTATGAAGAACGTCCCGATCTCAAGAAGTATCTGCGGTGTACGAAAGGCAAATACCGCCGCAAACGTGGTACCAAAGCCCGTGAAAACAAGCGAGATAGGGCAAAGGTGAAGCGTATCGACGAGAGACCTCCTGAAGTCGATCTCCGTACGCGTATCGGCGACTGGGAGGGTGATACGGTGATCGGTGGAGAGAAGACGACGCGTATTGCAACAAATGTGGAGCGCTATAGCGGGTATGGCTTCGGTGATCTGATGCACGTGGTGCGTGCGGACATCATGCACGAGACACTTGCAAAACGCTTTGCGACCGTACCGAGGGCGAAGTGTCACACCTATACCTATGACAACGGTACGGAGTTGGGAGAAGACGATGCACATCTTGAAACAATGATCCGCATGAGCGTGTACCGTGCGTATCCGTACCATTCGTGGGAGCGCGGAACCAATGAGAACTGGAACGGACTCCTGCGTGAGTTCTTTCCCAAGAAGATGTGTTTTGCTACACTCACCCAAGCTGATGTTGATAGAGCAGTGGGTCTCATTAATCATCGGCCGAGAAAACGTCTCGGCTATTTAACCCCTTATGAGGTGTTTGTGTTAGGGAAGGTGCCACCAGGGAGAAAACAGTTTCGTTGCAGTTCAAGCTAGAATTCAGGACCTTCTCCGCCGAATGTTCATCGTAATATAAAACACCCCAAACAAAGGGGTGTTCTCTTTACATATATGGACGCAAAGAGCGATCAGGGAAATATACCCGATTACGCGTTTCCTCAATAGAAAGCACTTTGTCAGCGGGCGGGATCGAAACATGCGAAATTTTTTTCGTTACTGGGTCAATCTCCCAGACCGTGAGTCCTCGCTCATGCGCAATCATCGCTTCTTTGTGCACCCCCGCACCCCACATTCCGTCCAAAAAGGGGAGTGCCACGAGTGCGTTGCATGAGTGCACTAGTCCCACAAAGTATCCCATGACGTTCGCCGTGGGGTCACTTTTTTTCATTTCCCGCACCACCTCCTCATGGGTAGCGTCGCCAGGATTCAACACTGTGGCGTGGCGAAATTTGCGAGAAATTCGCTTGAGTAGTTCTGCTTCAAGCGGGGTGTGATAGGTGTTGATGGGGTGAGCAAAATACAAGAGGGGTGGGGGGCGTTTCGTCATCACAACTCCTATGAATATTCCTCTGACATAGTAGCATTTTCTTCTGATCCCGCAATCAGTAATCACACTTTTTTGGTGGTGGTCACGGACAGAAAGTTGCGGTAGGATACGCACATGCCAACGCTTTATATTGTTGCTACCCCTATCGGCAATCTCGAAGATATCACGCTTCGGGCTATTCGCATTCTCAAAGAAGTCGATCTCATTCTTGCAGAAGACACACGCGTTACGAAGCGCCTGCTTTCGCGATACGAAATAGACACTCCGACAATGAGCTATCATGCGCAGTCCAAACTCTCGAAGGTCGACAAGATACTCAGCCTCCTTGAAGAGGGTAAGAATCTGGCCCTCGTCTCGGACGCAGGTACGCCCACCATCTCTGACCCAGGCTCACTACTCGTCACCCAAATCCGCGCGCACTTTATGTCAAGGTTAAACCTTGACAATGGAGTGTCTGTCGAAATTATTCCAATTCCCGGACCGTCTGCCGTGCTCTCTGCACTTTCCGTATCGGGATTTCCATCATCAGAATTTTTGTTTCTCGGGTTTCTTCCGCACAAGAAGGGGAGGGAAACGCTTTTTAAAGAAATTGCGCTCGCAGAACGCACTGTTGTATTTTATGAATCCCCACACCGCATTAAGAAGGCCCTCGAATCACTTAAAAAAATTCTTGCCCCCACCCGTCGTATCATGATTGCGCGCGAGATTACTAAAATGCATGAAGAAAATGTACTTGGTACCCCCGAGGAGGTCATTGCGCATTTTACCTCGCACCCCGACCGTGCCCGAGGAGAATTCGTGGTTGTCGTGGAAGGTGCATAGCTTTTTGGTCTGCGGTATACTGTCTTCATGCTTCGAAACCTTCTCATTGTCATTGGTCTTCTTGTTGCAATAAATCCGTATCTCGGTTTCCCTCAATCGTTTGATAAATTTATCCTTACAGGACTAGGTTTGTTTATGGTGTTCCTTCTTGCGTTCTCGCGACGTGGTCGCATAAGCAGTGATGCGAGAGGGCAAGCGGACGAAGCCCCCAAGGTCCTGCATGTAGAACGTACAGAGGTTGAAGATTCACCACAGGTCCATATCGAGCGGAATATTACCGTCGACACGGAGCGCTCTCATAATAGAGAGGGGGATGAAGTATTTACGGAGAAGCAAGTCACCGTGGTTCGTCGCAAGAAAAGAAAAGTAAGTGATGAGGACAATACAAAAGTGTTTCCCGCGAATGACTAATTCATGCCCGCATACTTCCTTAAACTTCGCTTCATACTGCCGGCACTCGCAATACTATTATTTATTGGACTTTCGGTCAGTGGTGGAGCTGATATACGTTATGATGCACGCGCCACCTCTACTACGAAACTCCTACTCGGGACTACTTCGCTACCCATCACGCCCGCAGTACCCTCCGCACCACCAGCCCCCCCTGCATTTGTGGTGACGCATATCGCACCTCCTGACTCCGTCAAATCCGCCTACATGACAAGCTGTATTGCGAGCGGGAAAAAATTGCGCGCACCACTCGTAAAGCTTGTGGATACAACTGAGATAAATTCGCTCATTATTGATATCAAAGATTATACTGGCATGATCTCTTTTGATGCCAACGAC
>JAYSZV010000206.1:0-1277 GCA_043737875.1 Candidatus Lloydbacteria bacterium | reverse complement strand
TCGTGACCAAGCCTGAACAAGTATCTTATGACGAGTCCGCGAGTCCGAAAACCACCCGCGGCGGTAGCCGAGAATCCTCAGCCAAAAATATTCTCCGCATTGCCTCCATCTTCGCTCTATATATAGAGAGGGAACACCCACTAAATAATTCGTGACCTCCTACGAAGACGCTATAATATAGAGTAACCACTTTCCATGCCAAAACATTTCTCAATCCCATCAGAAATACGCATCGTCACTGACACGCTTGAACAAGCAGGATTCGAGGCATACCTCGTCGGCGGTTGCGTACGCGATCTCTATCGTGGAGTACCTCCGAAAGATTGGGATGTCACGACGAATGCGAAGCCAGATGAAATCATCGCACTATTTCCAAAAACATTTTATGAAAATGAATATGGCACTGTCGGCGTAGTTAACGAATCTATCGAAGAGAATGATACCGAACGGGCCAGCATGCGCGTAGTCGAAGTTACCCCATATCGCAAAGAAACAACGTACTCAAACTTTCGACACCCCGATGAAGTTTCTTTTTCTGCAAACCTCACTGATGATTTACTGCGCCGTGACTTCACTATGAATGCGATTGCATACAAAGTTTCTACAAATGAAATTGTTGATCCGTATGGCGGGGAAGAAGACATCGAACGTCACCTCATTAAAACAGTGGGGAACCCCAAGGACAGATTTCACGAGGATGCACTGCGCGTCATGCGTGCAGTGCGTTTCGGCGCGGAGCTTGGTTTCGCAATTGAAAAAGACACGATGGAGGCAATCGTCGAGTTTGCACATCGACTATCCCAAATTGCGTCGGAGCGCATACGCGATGAATTCATAAAAATAATCATGTCGAGTCGTCCAATGGAAGGAATCATTCTCCTCAATCGCACGGGAGTTCTCAAGCACGTCGCACCCGAACTCGAGGCGGGATTAGGCTGTGAACAGAATGGTGATCACATTTATGAAGTATGGGAGCACAATCTCCGCGCGCTCGAGCATTCCAAAGAGAGAGGTTGGCCACTTCACGTACGCATCGCGGCACTTTTGCATGATATTGCGAAGCCACACACACGCAAATGGTCGGATGATAAAAAAGATTGGACCTTTTACGGGCACGATGTTGTCGGCGGACGCATGGCAAAAAAAATGCTTGAGCGACTGCGGTTCCCAAAACAATTTATTCACGATGTCTCTACACTCGTGCGTTATCATTTATTTTTTTCTGATATTGAAAAGATAACGCTGTCTGCCGTGCGACGTATCGTCGCGAATGTTGG
>JAYSZV010000205.1:0-7864 GCA_043737875.1 Candidatus Lloydbacteria bacterium | reverse complement strand
TGGTTACTAAAGCACGGCCAGTATATCCCGACAGGTATGTTGTTTTTATTGGCGTGTTGCCAATAATGCTTTGTTGCAGTTCAGGTTAGAATTTAAGTGTCCCTCCTTTTTTGAAATTACTATGCTATAATTTCGGAATATTTGAAAAATAACTATTCATCACATGGAAAACGAGTACGATTTTATTGCAGTGGGCGATACGGTGACCGATGCCTTCATTAGCATCAAACAAGCGAGTGTGTTTCGTTCCGAAAATGCCGAAGGCGTTGTCGACGAAGAACTCTGCTTCGTCAACGGTGCAAAGATTCCCTACGAAGAAGCGACCATCATCCCTGCCGTAGGCAATTCTGCCAACGCCGCCGTATCTGCAGTGCGTTTGGGACTAAAGACCGCTTTTGTCGCTGATGTCGGAGACGACGAACACGGCAAGGAGATTCTTGCGACACTCGAGAAGCAAGGTGTGGGCACGCGCTTCGTGCGCACGCATGCCGGCATGCCGTCCAACTACCACTACGTGCTCATGCACGGAGCTGAGCGCACCATTCTTATCAAGCACCAGAAATACCCATACAAGCTCCCCTCGGACATGGGTACACCGAAGTGGCTCTACTTCTCCTCTGTTGGAGACGACTCGCTTCCCTACCATCAAGAAATTGCAGAGTATCTCACCACCCACCCAACGGTGAAGCTCGCATTCCAACCGGGCACATTCCAAATCAAGCTCGGACGTAAAGCGCTCAAAGATTTGTATGCACACACCGAAATATTTTTCTGTAACGTCGAAGAAGCGCGTATCATCTTGGGCATCACGGAGCCTGAGGGTGGCAAGCTTCCAAAGCTCATGTCCGCACTTGGCCCGAAGATTGCCGTCGTCACCGACGGACCCAAGGGTGCATATGCGTATGACTCCTACACGGGCAAATCGTATTTCATGCCTCCCTACCCAGACCCAAAGCCACCAGTGTCGCGCACCGGAGCCGGAGACGCGTGCTCGTCGACCATCACGGTCGCACTCGCACTTGGCAAGTCGATGGAAGAGGCACTCCAGTGGGGACCCATCAACTCGATGAACGTTGTTCAGCACGTGGGTGCCCAAACAGGACTCCTCACGCGCGACGAGCTTGAGAAACTTCTCGAGAATAGACCCGCCGACTACGTCGCAAAAGAAATAACTGTATAGAAATTATATAAAAAGAAAAACAGCATCGAATGATGCTGTTTTTTATTTTTCTGTTTTTTCCGACTTGAGTGTTTCGATAAACGATTTGTTCACACGGTCGAACTTTTCTTGTCGCTCTTTACTGCATTCGCCAACATGAGTATCAAACGCGGATGCGCATATACGGTTACCACAAGAAATACACGTCTGGCAACATGCCATCACATGTACGACTCGCGCAGCACCAGAGGCATCGTTTATACGATGGCAATCGCAATCGCAAATATCAAAATTATTTAAAATGCTACCCAGCATAAGAAGAACTTTTTCTATTCTTGCTTCCGAAACAGTAGCATGAGTGCATGCACCTCGCAATGCGATGATTTTGGGAGGCACTACACAAACGTGTACGAAATGAGTACGGACTGAGTGCCGTCCATGAATCGTGACACCAGAAGCACTGACACAACAGCAATTGCGAAAAGGAATGCAACAAACACCGCGGCCGAAGCGATATCTTTGCTCTGCCCGATCATCTCATGCTCCTCGGGGTGAATCTTGTCGAGCATTTTTTCGAACGCGGTATTCACGAGCTCCACGATAAGAATGAGCATGTACGAAAGCGTAAGGAGAATTATCTCCCAAGGCAAGAGTGGATATGCATAGAGCGCAACCGCGATATACATAGGTAATCCGTAGTGTACTTCCATGCGAAAACTTTTATCGCTCCGATACGCATGACGAAGTCCCTTTACTGCATATACGCAACTGCGAAGTATTTTCTTTATTTCCTTCATAGGAAAATGGTAGCACAATGAGTGGACGATGAACCTTTGACAAAATCAGTATTTTTTGATATAATTTAAATTAGAATATTCACTTCATTAACAAAGGGGGTAGTCATGAAATCAGCATTTCGTACTGCAATTTGCATTGTGCTTACCGTACTCGGAACGAACATCGGGGCCCTAGAATTGCAGCCTAGCACATCAATCGCAAATGCAGCACCGTCGAGTGAGACGGTTCCCGATATCTCGGCAGAAACCATACAGCGTGAATTCCAAGGTACGCTTTGGTATTTCACGACTGGGCGGTGCCTGAAGGGGAAGATGAGTCTTGCGCGACTGAACTCAATAGCGCCTAATAATCAGCTTCCCATGAATGAGCTTCATCTCGCGGAACGGAAATGCGGAGAGCAACGCTTGTTCATTATCACGCATGAGATTCGTCTTGCTTATTACACCCAAGATATTTCGACGATAAAAAGACTCTCGGAAGAAGCGGTGCAGATTGCAACCACGGAAAAAGTTGAGGTCCCTGAAGAAATCATCAGTCTAACGAGAAAAACGTTTGTAGGATATTTTCAACTTTTGTATATCAAAATCAAAAATCCCGCGGAGCCTCCCCTAACCGCCTGAAACAAGCCCACCTAAGCGGTGGGTTTTTTATTGTTTTTGATCGGAAAACTGACAATGAAGTCGGTACCCTTTCCGCGAATCGACTCGACGGCAATGGTGCCCGCCATGTTTTTGACCATTTCATGAGTAATCCAAAGTCCGAGCCCTGTTCCGATAATCTTTGCTGTTTCATCACTTTTCACACGAAAAAACTTCTGGAACAATTTCTTTTGATCATCGGCAGATATACCCATTCCCGTATCAGAGATGCGTATATGTACGTATGCATCATCAGCAACAGAAGTACTTATGCGTACTTCACCTGCAGGTGTGTACTTGATGGCATTCCCAATAAAGTTCACCAGCACCTGCCTGAAGCGGTCGAGGTCAACTGATATGAGAGGGAGTGGGACCATTTCGTAATGAAGCGTAAGTCCTTTATCGCTTGCAGGGCGAGTAAATGAATCGACGATTGTTTTTATTTCGGAGGAAACATCAGCATCAACAAACTGAAATGACATTCGTCCCTCTTGGAGCTTTGCCACATCAAGGATGTCCCCGATGAGCCCATTTAATTGGGTCGCTGCATGATCAATGTTGTGCAAATGCCCTTTCCCCGTATCGGTGAGTGACTCGGATTCTCCCAACATCTCCGTGTATCCACGAATAATAGTGAGCGGAGAGCGCAGCTCATGCGCCGCCATAGAGACGAAATCATCTTTCATTGTATCAACCTCCTTGAGTCGCTGATAGAGACTTGCATAATCGATAATCCTCGCTTGTCGGGCAAGCAGGACAATAATGAGGATGATGATAAGAATGAGCACGAGATACGCATTTTGAATATTCGACCGAGAAACCCTATCCGCATCTGCCATAGACAAGTCCGTCAAGACAAGCGCAGTCACTTGGTCGGTATTTGTCCCCACGATAGCACGCACGCTCCTCCAATATCGCGCTCCACCAGAAAAATATTCTGATGCAAATGACTGTTCGGGATTCCCCGTCGCGGAACCGACCAGAAAAAGTGAGAGTTGGTCGAGTGTTACAGTTTGCCCAATTGCGTTGTCATCGAGCGAAGCGAGGATTTCATGAGTATCGCTATTTGATTTCTTGAGTATTTGAAACGTCACCATTGTTTCGTTCCCTTCTGCAACTTGTCGTATCCGCTCATTAAGGAGGTTTGTATCCCCCATTTTTTCCGAAGCAAACAGCACGAACACATCTTGAAGCATCCCAATACGACTACGCTCCAGTCGGTCTTGATTTTCTCGCGCAACTTTCAAGAATTGCTCGCTCGTGAAGAAGAACGCAAGTGGGATCGCAATGACCAAAAATAAGGTGTAGATAATTTGTGGGTTATTTCGCACAAAATGTACACCCCTTGAAAAAATGTCGAGATACTTGTCCATACTTATGCACCAGGTAGTCCGTCAGTATCATTTTTCTGACGAACGATGAATCCGATGATTGAGAGTGCAACACCGAGGAGTGCGAGCATGATGGCAATCATGGCATAAAGCGATGCACCCGAGAAGAATCCTAGCTCTCCGGTCTGTGGCATGAGATCAGGTGAGCCTACGGAAACCGCAGCCGCGACTTTGACGAATGGAAGTGGCTGGGATTTTGCGAGAATGCGACCTCCACCGTCAGTGATAGCACTATATACTTGATGTGTTCCATCGGGCAGTTCCTTGTCGAGGGTGTATGTCCATGAACCCGCGGCATCTGCTTTTACCGTCACGACAATTGGGTCTGAGAAGATATAGAGAGTGACGAAACTATTGGGCACTGCGCGACCGGCAAGTTTCAGCTTCTTCGCAGTTGCTGTTCCCGTCTCCCCCATTCCGACCTCCGCGACTTCGACATTTTGCACGATAAGGATTGCGGACTCCGTTGTACCTGCGAATATGGGATTTTCAAATTCCATTGACTCATCACTCTCTGTTGGTGAGCCTGTCTCACCTGTCGAGGACATTGCGGTCGTCAGTTCTCCTCCGCGCGGATTCGTCCGTGCGAGTATTTCTGCGCCGTCCTGAAAACCGTCAGCATCGGAGTCACTGTTAGCGGGATTAGTTTTGTAAATATTTACTTCGTCGTAATCTGTCACTCCGTCGTCATCTGTATCAAGAAATACGCGCGCTCCGACGCGCTCCGAAAAAAGTTTACGCTCTTCGGTGCGTGCGATGCTCATATCTTCTTTCTTTTGCAAGAGATCCTCTTTTGTTGCAAGGTCGGCTTCCAGTAATAATGTTATACACACTTCTGCGCGCATCGCATCCGCACAGTATTGTCGGAGCTCATTGGGCTCCATGATGATATCAGGGATGTCGTTGGGGCGATTTTCCCCAGCATCAAGGAGTGCGCTCAACGCCTCGTCAGAAATTCCATCGGCAAGCGAGCCTCCCTTAATTAAAGACTGAGGGAGCGCCTCTTGTGCAAACGCCAAACACTTTTCAGTTCCAACCCTATTGCTTCTGCAGTAGATGCGACACTCTTCGTTGTTGGCACAGGATGCAGGGTCGTCAACGCGTGCAAGAATGGATTCTCGTTCAGCCTGCGACACGCGTACACTCGTATGCACAGTAGGTGCCTGAGCAGTTGCCCGAGTACCCAAGTGAGGGTGCTTCACCGTTATGCTCATGCGCTCGCTCTGGCTCACTCGCCCATCATCATGCGTCACATGTGCAAAAAGTTGTACAACGCCAGTCGGAAATTCTCCGAGGTTCCAATCATATGTCCAAATATCAACCCCAGGACGAGAGAGGAGGTCATCGATGACTGCATTTCCGAGTGCTCTCGTACCCCCGAGTGCATCGATGGTTTTCAGCTCTACACTGCTACTGATTGCCGTTGCAATACGTACTTCAATAATCTGTTGGTCAAAAAGTAATGAAGCAGTGATTGGCTTATTATCCAAAAATAAACTGACTTGTGCGCGTGGAAGTACTTGGGTATCGGGTTTCACAAGTGGCGCTACGGTGGGAGAAGTGACATTCGTGATGGTTGTAGTGATGCTTGGTGTGCTTGTCGTCTCAGTAGTACTCGTTGTCACACTCGAAGAAATAGCGTCAATCGTAGGACAAGTATTCTGGAGCATGAACGAACCAAATAATTCTCCAATGCCAACATATCCAGAATGCACATACGCACGCCAGCGATAGTTACCATTCGGCAAAGGATACTCTCCCCACGACAGCGGCGCATTGCTCATCCCCGTATCAGAAGTAATAAGAAATTCTCCACCAAGTGGCTTCGTGACTGCGAGAAAAACAGGCGTCAATGGCTTACCCGTATCACAGAGCACCTTCGGTGCTGGCTGGACAGAGAAAAATACTTCTGTAGGTGGCGGAGTCGTGGCTGTCGTTGTGACAGGAATTGGGTTTGAGGCTATCGTCCACCCTGAGCCATTCCATGACCACCATCCTCCGTCCGCATTCTGCTGAAAAATGGTTGAGCCATTAAAGTAGAGTGTCGTGACATTGGCACTCTGACCTGCCATGACACCGTTGCGTTTTACCACCCCGCCAACGACCGTCCAAGTATTCTTCAACGTATCAACAATTTTTGTTGTCTCTGGAATAGTAGTGCCCGCGGGAGACGTGGGTATGGTCAGGGGCGTGGTCGTTGCGACCCACCCTGCGCCATCCCAAAACCACCATCCTCCGACCGCATTCTGTTGAAAAATAGTTGTTCCATTAAAATAGAGTGTAGTGACATTGGCACTAAAGCCTGCGTTGACACCATTGCGTTTAATCACTCCCTCGACAACGGTCCATGTGTTGAGCCCTGTATCAATAATTTTTGTGGCAGTAGGAATCGCAGTTCCCGCCGGTGAAACCGTCCCCCCCGCTGGTGATGGCGTCGCAGTCGTTAAGTTTGGGCAGAGCTCTTCGACGGTAAATGTGCCCGAATTTGCACCTTGGTAGCCCGCATTCAGTTGGCCTTTCCAAGAATAATTCCCCGCACCCAAGAACCGCGTTGATCCGCCAAATACACTCTCCACATTGGCAGAAGGGTGTGTAAGGAGTATTTGTCCGCCCTCAAAAGGACTCACCGTGAAACCATACTTGGCTTTCGTTATATTCTCTGGTGTGCACGTGGCCTCAATGCGCGTCACACTAAAGGCAACTTGCGCAGTTGTTACCGTTGTCGTGGTTGTTGAAAAGGACGCTGTCGTCTGCGCGAGCATGCTTTCCCCCGTGACATTAAATGACTTATTCACATACCCAAGCGTCACCGCAACAGCAAGAATAAAAAACGTTCCGAAGAGATGTTCAATAGTATGGGAGAGGAAGTGGCGATCTTTTTTGCGGTGAATCATAGCAATATTTTAACGAGCGATAACTTTTTTGACTGCAGTGACGATGGCACTGACACCCATTCCATAATGTTCCACGAGTTCATTGGGTGTACCCGATTGACCAAACTGGTCATCCACGCCAATGAATTCCTGTTTCGTTGGATGTGTACGTGCAAGGAATTCTGCGACTTCCCCGCCAAGCCCTCCACGTTGCTGGTGTTCTTCGACGGTGACAATAGCTCCTGTTTCTTTTGCCAGTGCAAGTACGGCGCTTTCATCGAGTGGTTTGACTGTCGGAACATTCAGCACCTTGGCACCAATACCCTCACTTTCAAGTTGCTTTGCCGCAAGGAGTGCATTGTGCACTAATGAGCCCGTAACCAGAATGCCGACTTTTACATCAAGTCCATTGGGGGTAAAGAAAAGTTGCGCCTTTCCGATCTCAAAGGGTGTTTCTGGGGTTGTAACAACGGGTGTCGCCTCACGAGCAAGGCGGATATAGACTGGTCCATCATACTTTGCCGCTGCGAGTGTCGCCTTCTTGGCTTCGTTCGTGTCGCATGGTGCGATGACTATCATACGTGGAATAAGTCGCATAATACCCATGTCTTCGAGCGGTTGATGCGTGCCTCCATCGGGGCCGACGGACACACCTGCGTGCGAGCCAATGATTTTGGCATTTACATGATTGTAGGCGATGGTCGTACGAATCTGCTCCCAGTTACGTCCGGGAGAGAACATCGCATAAGATGAAAAGAATGGCACACGCCCCATCGCCGCCATACCTGAAGCGACAGACGCCATCGACTGCTCACCGATACCCATCTGCACGAAGCGCTCGGGGAATTTATTACGGAAGAGGTGCATCTGCGTCGACTCCGTGAGGTCCGCACACAAGGCGACCACGTTGTGGTCTTCTTCTCCTGACTGAAGCAAGCCTTCGCCAAATCCTTTACGGATTGGTGCCTGCTCGATGTCTTTGTCAAAAAGTTTTGGATTGAGTGG
>JAYSZV010000204.1:0-1278 GCA_043737875.1 Candidatus Lloydbacteria bacterium | reverse complement strand
TGACAGTTCATCGTTTCCCCCTTCCGCATTGCGATAATGGGGATATAGTCACGAATGAGCTTGAGCATCAATTTTCCTTGGTGGTTGAAAACTATTTGTCTGAAAATGAATCTAGCACCACGCCTCAAGTTACGCAACACTTCAAAAACAAAAACAGCAAAGAATTGCTCAACGCCGTTTGCACACAAGAATAACGCAAAATTTTGATGGATCGCGAGGCGAGTCCGGAAGTTATATTAAAATGTGTACATGCATTTGTTTCGAGTTATTTGTGATGCACTGCGCAGTTTTGGACTGTTTCGGTATTCGAGAGGGTGTATGAGCGATACATCCTCCGAATTCGAAATCAGGAAAAACAAGTAGTGCGCGCAAATTACTCGGAAACAACGCGGTAGACTTCTTCGATGGAGGTAAGCCCCTGCGCCGCCTTAAATATTCCATCCTCAAGCATCGTGAGCATCCCTTCTTTGCGTGCTTGTGCTTCAATCTTCTCTGCTGAGGCATTGGATACTGCCAGTTCGCGAATACCAGACGTCATGCGCAGTACCTCGTGAATGCTCAGACGACCCTTATAGCCCTCATCACATTCAGGAGAGGCCTTTGGTTTACAGAATGGGACGGCATCCCAATTCACCCCCTTGCCCACGATACCCTCTGCTTGGAGCGCGTCCATGACACGGTCGAGATTTGCCTTTTTACCCAGCGCATCAATCTCGGCTTTGGTGAGCATGTACTTCTCTTTTGTTCCACAAAGCTTTCGCACGAGACGCTGTCCGATAATGACGTTCACCGTAGAAACAATGAGAAATGGCTCGGCGCCCATATCAATGAAGCGGGGCAATGTACCCGCCGCGGAATTCGTATGGAGCGTGGAAAGCACAAGATGTCCAGTGAGTGCGGCATTGATACCGAGGGATGCGGTTTCACCGTCGCGGATTTCTCCCACCATAATGACATCGGGATCTTGGCGGAGGAGGGCGCGGAGTCCCATCGCAAAGGTAAGTCCAATTTCAGGCTTCACTTGTGTTTGATTGATACGCGGCATTTGATATTCCACTGGGTCTTCGATGGTGGAAATATTGACGTCGGGAGTATTTAAAATATCGAGGAGAGTATACAGCGTTGTGGTCTTTCCGGAACCAGTGGGGCCTGTGACGAGCAACATTCCGACGTGCTGATTCATCGCATCGTGGAGCGCCTCAAGTCCCTGTCCGTGGAATCCGAGTGATTCGAGAGAGAAACCTCCAGACGACTCACGCAACAAACGCATAACAGTTT
>JAYSZV010000203.1:0-7871 GCA_043737875.1 Candidatus Lloydbacteria bacterium | reverse complement strand
TGGAGTGATTGCGTTAGTATTTGCATACCAGCGATGATTATTTTGTGTATAGACAACGATACCGGTATAACGTTTGGCGTACACCACTTCGAAATAGTTTGGTAAATGCGTATCAGTTGTAAAGTCCGTCGTACTTGCGGAGTGTGAATGATCTCCTGGGGCAGCCGCAGGTGTGACACTCGTACGCGCAGGGACCTGAGACGACGGAGAACCGAGCGCGATATTTCCCATATCTACATGGGTATGCGACAAAGACCCACCTGTGCCACCATACGTCGTTGATGCTTTTAAGAATTTGCCGTTCAATACTTGACCATCACCAGAATTAACAACCCACCCAACAGGAGGCGAATCATCCCACATGGTAATCATGAAGTTTGGGATGGTACTAGTCGCAGTTGCAAGCTGTGCAATAAGCACTTCGACATAGGGTGGCTCATTACTAACAGTGGGATTTGTTGATGTAGAAAACAAATGGGTATGTGTGATATTCGCCGGCTGTGGGACAACCTGTGTACCTCCCAACCGTGAACGAAAAGCATTTCCTGTACCTGGTGTGGTGGAACCAGTTACGGTATGGATATGTGTATTTGCACCAACAATAGTTCCTGCAGTAGTAGAACCCAAAATATAATATCCGTCCTGCGCCGCATACCTATTCCATGTCGAAGGAAGCGAGGAAGATGCCACATCAAATATGGCTATAGCGCCCGCAGGCATTGTCGCAGGTTCTCCTGCACTATCAGAGCGAATGACCTTAAGCGTCCTCGAAAGTGGAGCATTTATTGCCGCCACAACAACGGGCGATACGGAGTGTCCATGCGAAATCGATGCGGTGATTAAGTTCGTTGTCGTATTTTCCCCAACAGCGGTTGATGTCGCGGCCCCCACAACTCCCGATGCGGTATGTGCGGTCGAAGTCGCACCCCCCGTACCACCATGTGTCGACGAACCCATCGCATATTTATACGAAAACAAGTCGCTTCCTGCACACGAAATACACGTCCAACCTGAAGGCGCTGCACCACCGTCCCAGTAGAGAATCATTTTTCCCGCTGCGTCCGAGGCAATTTGCCATTGTCGCAATTCCTTAAAACTTGTTCCGTCATTTGTGTGTTGCATCTCTAGAGGTCCAAGTAAGTACAAGTCAGGTGAGCGGTCGGGGGCATCAAACGTATATTCAAGATCAACGAAACCATCCTTCGGAAGTGCAAGTGCCCATGTGGCAGTCATGAATGTGTGTGCCTCGTCTCCCCATTCGAGATTTGCATTTCCACGATCAATGATAATGAAGTCGCCAGGGATACGCTCAACAATATTACCCTCAAATGCCTCGTTCGCACGCACGCGAATTTTCATCGGGTATTTTGCAACCGGGTAGATACGCGTAGGACCAATGCGCTCGATTGAGTAAGGCACTGCATCAGCCACAACGAAGCTGTCCGTAATCTGACTGGCTACGTTTTGCTCCGCATCAAAGCGTACCAGTTTCATGTTGTACGTTCCTGTCGCGTTAGGTATATCGAATGTCGAAGAATAATCAGGCACATCAACGACGTTGTTTCCATCGCAAAGCCCTGAGGTTTTTACCGGTCGCTCTGACTCAACTCCCGCAGGGTCAGTTACCCACAGCTTCAAATCTGCATCACAAATGGTGTTTCCGTTATTAGAAAGTGACGCCAAGGAAATTTGGGCTGTCTCACCTTTGGTGTACATCGTCTTATTAAAATTCATCGCAAGGACTCCCCAATAGAAATCAAACTCATCAACATATATTTCACCCCCCTCTTCAATTTCGATATGGAGTATGTATTTACCAGGACGGATTTCTCCCTGCTCATCTTTGAGTGCGAGTGACCACTCATTATTCTCTCCATATCCGATATCGTAACTCACGGGCACCTCACCAATCGTTTGATGCTTAAGGGCGACGCGGGCGATGGTGAAAGGTTGGACCCCGAACGCATCGCGCACTCCCTGCATGAATGTATTGCCCTGTCGTTTATACTGAAATTTGAATGTTGGGTTTTGGAGTATTGAAAACTCACGTTCTTTCGAAAGTAAAATATCAAAATGATCTTTCTCTTTTCCCGCTTCATCTCTATCGAGTTTGCGGTGCTCTCCCGGCACTACAAACTCCTCTTCTCCAATTGAACTATTCGGGCGACCACTCCCGATTGATCGCGCGAGCGCGGGAGAGACGAGCGGAACAAATGCATTGTGTGCAACGGTATTGGATTCACGATTAAAACTCGGGATGATAGAAGCCATGAATACGCGTGATGTCGTGCCAATGTGTCGCACAGAAAATCCTGCAGTAAATATCGTGGGCGCACTCGCAATAAACGTTCGACCAGGGTAACTGCCACGACCAGCACATGTTGAAGTCGCGAGCATCTCCCCCCTTGTATCAAATACGCCCACATCAATTGGCCCATCTCGCCCGTCACAGAGTAAGGCAACACCTGATGCATCACTTGGAGATATGTAGGTCGATGCAAATTCTGACTTAGGAAGCGCGGGGGCAAGGTCATCTCGCGAGTCATCAAGTATCGCGATAGCCTGTTCGATATTTGTCGTGCGCATTGCATTTGCAAGAAGCTCGGGTCCAGAACCACAGTGCAGAAGTGGTACCGCGAAGCCTACGCGTCGGCCATCAAATGATTTGCGCCCCTCGCTCGAGCAAAGCGTCGTGAATCCCGTCCCGTCACTCCCTACCCCCACCGTGCTTTTGCCTACTTGGAATCCATAGAGGTCTTCAGTTGTCTTTGGGTAGAGTGGAGATGAAAGCGTGTTTGCGTTTGTGCCAAGGACGGCTATGAGTTCCCTATCGGAGGAAAGTGGAATGCTTGCATCGAGCGCGAGTGGTCGTTTTACAAGCGAGCCAAATACAGGATCAAGCGCCTCTTCTCCACTAGGTAGCATAAGTGTTGCGTGCGTCGTATCCGCGAGCAAAAGTCCGAGTGCAAGTTCACGCTCACCACCAATTCCCGGAATAACGAAGTCGTCTCCGGCATACCCTGAGGGAACAAAGAGTGCGTTCTTGGCAGGTGTCTCTACAGAAGCCGTTATGGGTACATCAGCGCGTACCACGGTACCTGGAGCGATTCCCAAAAAGAGTTTGCTTTCACCTTGCTGAAGTGTCACCTCCGGCATATCCGCAACGACAACACGTGTCCTGTGGTCCTGCGCGATGACATGAAGCGTCATGTCCGACTGACTCCCACCAAATACTACACCGCGTGAGGTGAGCTCATCAGTGCGAAATGGTGCATACGCATCAGAGAAAGATTGGGCACTGGCATCCCCATAGTACATCGCAATGCTCGTTGATGCGCTTGCATCCTTACCCGAGAGACGCACCCACGCAAGTCCGGTCTTTGCTACCGCATCAAACGACGCGAGCCAGTACGGCAATTCTTTTCCTTCGCGTTCGTCGACAAATCGCACGTCTCCACCCTCAGGTCGTACGTGCTCCCAAAAACCGAGTGGGGCATCATCAAGGACAATAGGCACAGCAAACGAATCGTCTGATGTGACCGTTTCGTGGTCGACAGAAATTTGTGAACGGTGATTCCATGAACCATCCCACGCACTGTGCACCAGTCCATAGGCACCTGATTCGGCGGCGGCCTCTACATAAAAGTCACCACGCACGTTGAGTGGCACTTCGATATCCGCACGGAAATAGAGTGTCTGCCCCGGCTCGACCAATACGGATTCTGCGAGATGCGCCTTGGGCAAGAGCGTCGAGGGAATAATGTCTGGAGGCAATTGCCCGAGCAAGATGCTCATCGCTTTCGCAAACAATCCCGCTTCGTCAACGATAGAGCCTGCGCTGAGCTTGGCGTCACTCCACCCTTCACGATATTCCGCTTCTTCCGCGAGTCCGACGCGAGTACCTTCAATGATACAATTTGTCTTTTCAGTATTCAGTCGGTCACACTGCTGTACCTCCCCACTGAGCACACACTGAAAATTACCTTCACCACCCTCCCATCCACCCTCACAAAAATACCCGATATCATCATAGGTTAATTTACCCACGTTAAACGGAATATTATGCGACCAGCGCGAGAGCGCAATCACGTTTGCTCCCTCATCGGGGAAGTGGAACTGAAGCCTCATAACCTGCGCCTCTTGGCTCTCATTGGTGACATTGAAATACGTGCGTGCGCGACCTAGTGCGGAGTACACTGACCGATCTGTTTTTAATCGCAGGGTCGCATCCGTATATGCTTGTTCATGTGCGAACTGAAGCATTGTTCCATCAGGAAGTTCGAGCGTATTGCTTCGCGCCTTTCGCGCCTCTGCATCCCGCATCAAGAGTGCACTGCGAATGTTCGTCCCCAGTAGTGCGAGCTCGTCGGATGAAACGTCAGTCTCGCCATCATTTACATATGTTGCATTCACCCAAATTCCGTCGAGGTACAGCGATGCGTCGCTCTCACTCACACGGTCATATTCAACCACCACCTTCAAGTCAGCGAGGTCAGCCCACGACTCGACATTCGGTAATACATACTTCAAATATCCCCCGTTTTTTCCGTTTCCTACTTCTCCGCGTATCACACTCTCTCCCAAAAATTCCCAACGACCATTATGAAATGCACGCACGAGGAGGCGGTCTTGTTCCGATACGGATGTATTACCCCGACCCGCAAATGAAAGTTCGAGCGTCGCTGTGCGTAGCGGGCTTTCCTCAAGTGCACCACCAAGTCCGAAACCTGTATATTCCATGATGTGACATAGTCTCCCTAGCGTCGTACACAACGTCACCGAGTAGGGATCGCTACTCTCTTGGCTTGGGGTTACCGTCGTCTCAGTCAGAGGGGTGGGAGTTGTTATTGCCTCCGCCTTGCTTGTATCGACAGGCAATATATTTTCTTCTTCTTCAATTGACGTCGCTTGAATTTCGGTAGCGGGAAGTGGTACGAGTGTTTCAGCTTCTTTTGCGGGAGTGCTTACCTGTATCTCGCCCCCTCCCCCGATGGGTGCCGTCTCCATGTCGGTAATCGGCGAGAGCGAAGGAGGAAGTATTATCTCTTTAGGATTGAGATTGGGGACGTCGAGTGCGAGCGCAGGAGTGGGGCGAAGTATGCGGGTGATAAAACTTTTTATCGCCCCCTCTACCTCCATGCGACTCTGGTCTGTTGATGGCGCTACTGGCGCAACTTCACTCGCATCAGACGGTGCCGACTCGAATGGACTCGTCGCTCGGTCGAGGATGGCATCAGGAAGAAATGGGTTGGGGACTTGAAAAGTTGCCTCGGGCTGAACGCCCTCCGTGGACTCCAGGGGAGCTGATGATGGGGGGGTGGGTAGCGTTATGGCAGAAGAAGAATTTTCTGTTGTTGTCGCCACATCAGAGATAGTGAGTGGGGGTCCAAAGTACACATACGCGGAATTGTCACGCGAGAAGTCCACGAGCTCTGCATCGCGTGAAAGATCTTGTCGCAGTGACGCCTCGCCGTTCTCCCACATGTCTGAATTCACGGATGAAGGGAAAATATAAATGTTTGCTTCTTTTTCCGCCATGCCAAATTGCGCAAAAAACCACACCGAAACAAGCACGAAGAAGAACGCGAAAATGGCTCTCGTGCGTGCGGAAAAAACTGTTTTTAGTCGTTTCAAATTGGACCTAAATCGTTTGTGCATAGAAACAAAAACCAGTCCCTCCAATGGGTCGGTTATGCTCCTTATTTTATCAAAAAATACGCAATAAATGGCTTTATGGCAATATAATAATACTCACCGCGCGTGGCTCAACAACAACACGTAAGCATGCTTGCAAAAGTTTTCCACAGGCACTCCTCACGCCTGCGCGTAGTTATCGACAAATTAACAGAAACAGTGCAACATGCTATGGTTAACATTGGAGTAAACTACATTTTAGAGAAGTACCGAAATGAAAAATTGCGTCCCTGAATTAAGCTGTGATTATGAAGTTGGGAAGTAATGAGATTCGCTTGTGACTTTATGCAGGCAATTTGAGGGTCGCCAATAGGGTGCATGGCCCCACTCCCGAAATAGTGACAAACTGAATTATCATACGTTGCATGAGGGCGTCAGTTTCCTTGTGATCAGTCAGTGCGAGATACATGAACTTTACGACGTGGTGGCGGAGTGGTAACGCATCGGATTGCAAACCCGATATTCGTGAGTTCGATTCTCACCCACGTTTCCAATACACTTGGAACAATTGAGCTCTTCGGGGCTCTTTTTTTGTGCCTACGGGAGACTTCAACTACAGAGTTGGGATGTGGTAAATTAATCGCACGAAAAACACTAAAAACGTTGCAAAATAACGGTTTTATACGTATCACGGACCATTTGAGTACGTGTATTTTCTCTCCAATTTGTCAAGGTTTAACCTTGACAAATGAGTACAGGAAAATAGTAAAATTAATCATGTAGAAAAATTCATGATTTTCTTATCATGAATTTTTTATTTTAGTTTTTCAAAAAACTATTTATTGGCAGTCGCCCGAATGACCAATTCGAAAGTTTTACATAAGCAACTTGCGGACGTCTTCGACCTCCTTCGAGAGTAGCTCTTCGGACAAATCAATTGCTTCGTTTATGTTCCCCAGTACTTCCCTGTCCTGTGCAGACGGGTTTGGTTTCTGAAATAGTGCACCAGCTTGTTCTCCAACTTCTTCACGGAGTGCTGCAAAAATATTTCCTAAGTTGTCACGTAACTCATCTGACTCGCGCTTCGCAACATACTTTTCCTTACGGAACATTTTGCGTTCGTACCAGAGGTACCCCACAAGGAATGCGATGATGGCAACGAGGAGGATGTTGGCATACAGCCCCCAATCCGTGGGTTTTGGCTCGTCATCTTCGGCTTTTGCTGCCTTTGCGGCAATCTGTTCTGCGGTATCTCCCTCGATTTTAAATTTGCCATCAACCGCAGTATAGTTACCTGCTTTGTCATAAACCTTAAAGGTGAGCGAGTGGTCCCCTGGTTCTTGACCTGCAAGTGTATAGGCTCCATCTTTAATTTCGGAAGGTGGAACCTTTACTGCGTTTCCGCCATCGACCACTATTTCATAGCGGTCTATTCCTGATGTGGTATCCGTTGCACTAAACTTGATAATCACATCGGTGGTTGATGCGGGGACACTAATATCGAGTGTGAATGGCGGTGGAGCCGTCTTGTCGATCATTATTTTTTTGTGTGTGGTTGGGCCCCATCCTCCATCATTGAGATAACGTAGATGAAAGTACATGACCCCCTCAGTGATCTGTTCGAACTCTTTTTCGTTAATGGCGGGGTCGTAACTCGTAGTCGGAGTTGTGTCTTTCTTGTTATCAAGCGCCATGCGCACAATAGTCACATCGGGTGGAAGCTCCCAAATAAAACGTGCCTTTGGGGCATTGTAATACAAATTCTCATCTGGATGAGAGGTGGATGTCACATCCGGTGCCTCAGGTTTGGGTCCAAGCAATGAGACTGCGGGGGGTGGAGGGGGTGGTGTTGGGTCGGGGGCACTTGCAGAAATATCGAACTCTGCGGCATTTTTTGCACCTGCGATATCAGTGCCCTTGCCATCAGCGGCAAGTACCGACGCAGACGTGAAGCCAACTTTTGCTTTCCCCTCTTTTAAGCCCTTAAATGTCACGGACAGAAGTGTCTTCTTTCCAGAGAGCGCAGACGTATTGCCCCCTTCAAAATCGATAGTTCCTTCAGTGTTTGAAAATGATGGTTCAACTGCCCAGAGCGAAAGCGCAGAGGACGTCTTTGATATTGTCTGCACCGCAAGTAACTCTTTATCAAAATTAAGCTTCGCGCTTGCGGAGTTGAATGACTGCGATGCATCAACCGACACTTGGACGGTGAATGTTTTCCCCACTCCGTATGTACC
>JAYSZV010000202.1:0-1282 GCA_043737875.1 Candidatus Lloydbacteria bacterium | reverse complement strand
ATGGGGATATACAAAAAGCGACTGAGGTTCTTGGCTGGAAGCCAGAGACAACCCTTGAAGAAGGAATAACGCGCTTGGTAGCGTGGGTCAAAGCAAGCCGACTATAAAACTTTTGCGGGGCTTGCGCTCGTGAGATCCTTAAAAATTTTGAGCAACAAATTGAGGTGGGACTCCCATGAGAACTTTTCAATAATTATTTGCTCAGCATTCTGTACCAAACGCGTACAGAGTGCCTCGTCTTCAAATAGTCGTGCAATCATTTCTGCAAGAGCGCTTACGTCACCGACGGGGACAAGTAGTCCTGTCTTTTCGTGGATAACCGCCTCGTTCGTCCCCGGGATGTTTGTTGCGACGGTGGGAATGCCTGCGGAGAAGCTGGTGAGTACGGTATGGGGCAAACCTTCGTATGTGGAATTGAGGACGTAAACCTCTGAGGTTTTGCGAATGTGCCATGTCTCGGCACGAGAAACGCGACCCAAGAACGTGATGTGCGCCTCGACGCCCAGTTTTCCCACGAGCGTTTTCAATTTTTCTTCGTCAGGGCCGTCCCCCGCGACGAGTAAGTTGATGAGAGGGTATCGATCCTTAAGTAGAACAACGGCGCGAATAATTCCGTCGATTCCTTTCCACTCGACGAGACGTGCGGTCGCGACGATTTGGTGTTTTCGCTTCTCACCCTTAATCGGAAGGATTTCGGCATTTTCCGTCGCATTATAATTGACGAGGGCACGATTTGGTCGAATCCCATAAGCGCGAACAATAGCATCGCGGAGGTATTGTGATGGGGTGGTGACCATATCTGCATGACGGAGTGTGAGGCCTTGAATGTGCTTGATGAGCGATATATAGAAGGGGATACGATCAGGTTTAAGAAGAAATTCTTCAAGTTGTTTTGTGGTGAGCTTTTGTTGCGTTGCTTTTTCCCAACTTTCATCCCCAACGAATTTGATAACGACAGGAATTCGTCGAAGCCTTCCGACAATCACTGAGGGGAGGCCCGCAGCGACGGCGTTCTGTGCATAAATAACGTCCACCCCCTTTGACGCATTCCAAAGCACCAACGTAAATTTGAGCAGCCGAATGGGGAGCGGACGTTTTTTGCTTACCGTGAGCAAACGCGCGTATGGTGTGGGAAGCGCTGTGGACGCAAAGGCCACGATGCTGAGGTCGTGCGTTTCGTGCATACGTTCCGTAAGCTCCGTGATATAAGTGGCAGGACCCCCGATTTCGGGAGGGTAGAGCGGGGTCGCGAGGAGTATCTTCATCTACAAAGAGTATCGCA
>JAYSZV010000201.1:0-1293 GCA_043737875.1 Candidatus Lloydbacteria bacterium | reverse complement strand
GGCCAGTATATCCCGACAGGTATGTTGTTTTTATTGGCGTGTTGCCAATAATGCTTTGTTGCAGTTCAGGTTAGAATTTAAGTGTCCCTCCGAAAAGTAAAAGGATGTTGCTTAATATTCTGACATTTAAATAACAGCAAGAAACCTACTCGCGAGACGTTGTATTGATTCAACATCATCTTTTTCAAACCAGTGTATGCGGTCGTCACGCTTAAACCACGTGAGCTGTCTTTTTGCATATTGCATTATTTCTCCCTCGAGCTCTTTCAGCATTTCATCCTTTGTAAGCTTCTCTTCGAGATAGCGCGCCAGATAGCGATATTCGAGCCCCAGTGCCTCCATGCGTTCAAATGTAAGGCCAGCTGACTCATGGAGCACCTTGGCTTCCTCAATCATCCCAGCGTCAATTCGGGAAAGTAGTCTTACGTGTATGCGATCACGGAGTGTGTAGAGGTCTGTGGTAATGCCAATGAAGCACGGGTCGTAAGGATGTTTGCGCTCGAGCGCGGGCACCCTGCCGAGCGCGGTCGCTATCTCAATGGCACGAATGAGGCGATGTGGGTTTTGTTTGTCGACAATACTCGCAAAGTCGGGGTCCAGTATGAGGAGTTTTTCAAAAAGTGCATTCGCACCGAAGGGGGCGAGTGATTCACGGAGCTCTGGGTTGGGCGGCACGTCAGGGAGCATGAGACCGTCAACGAGCGCTTGGATGTAGAAACCTGTACCTCCACACACGATGGGGAGTTTGCCTCGTAGAACGATATTCGCAATTGCGATTTCAGCCATTGTACGATATTCGCTCACGCTGAATATCGTATCGGGGGAGACGACGGAGAGAAGGTGGTGGGGGATACCCCGCATTTCTTCGGTGGTTATTTTTCCTGTTCCAATGTCGAGTCCTTTGTACACTTGGCGCGAATCTGCACTCACGACTTCACCATTAAATTTTTCTGCCAAATGGACGGCCAAATCGCTTTTGCCCGATGCGGTAGGTCCAACAACGACGAGAATTTTCGGTGTCAGGTTCATTGGATATACGCGAGGATGGGAAATAGAAATACCATGTACAGCACAAGTGCCGTCAGAAGCATGGCAATAGAGAGAAAGCAGTATCGGGACATGGGTTTAGTATATATGACTAATACTGGCTTAGGGACTTGACCCTTACGGGGTCAGTACACCTTTCCCATTTTTTCAGATTAAGAAATCTTCAAAAATATGGGAAAGCTTTTCAAGTCCCCCACGCAGGCAAGCAGTTGCCTGCTCTCCGTCACTGCGCTTCGCTTGTGCCGG
>JAYSZV010000200.1:0-3413 GCA_043737875.1 Candidatus Lloydbacteria bacterium | reverse complement strand
TTTCTAACTTAGAAGAATCGATTGCGTATCGATAATCAGCTCCGGGCCTATCGGGAGTGTGGTACTTATGTTCAACAAGGTCTTTATTAAGATGCTTCGCAATAATTTCAAGTGCCTCAAGGTTGGTGGCATGCTCCCCTGCGACATTATATATCTCTCCATCAGTCGCCTTCAGTGAAACGAGGTCAATTGCGCGCGCAAAGTCATCAACGTGTATCCACTGTCTCAAGTGCATTCCATCTCCATGAATGGGTATTTGTTTACCCTCCAAAAGATTAGTAATGCCGAGTGGGAGCAACTTTTCAGGATATTGATATGGACCATAGTTATTCGTACTCCGCACCATTACGATGGGCGTTCCATATGTCCGCATAAAGGACTGGAGTAACATGTCCGCGGCAGCCTTTGATGTCGCATAGGGATTCGAGGGATGAAATAGCGCATCTTCAGTGACAAATCCCTCTTCCTCTGGAATCGAGCCGTACACTTCGTCGGTGGAGATATGCACCATTCTTCCTCCGTGTTTCATCACCATTGTAGCGAGGAGGACAGACCCATCAACATTGGTGCGAATAAAATTGGTCACATTAAAATAAGAACGATCAACATGTGTCTCAGCGGCAAAATGAAAAACAAGCTCGAATTTATGCTCTGTAAATAAGAGGTCGAGTAATTCGCGCTCAGCGACGTCTCCTTTTATGAAGACGTATCTCCGCTCACTTTCACCTCGCGCACTCTCAAGTGCGTCAATATCTGCGAGATTCTCTAAATTCCCTGCGTAGGTGAGGACGTCCAGATTAAAAATACGATAATCGGGATGCTCATGGTAAATACGGCGAATAAAATTCGATCCGATAAATCCGCAACCGCCGGTGACTAATATGTTTTTCATGTGTGACATGTTGAGTAAGTATACACCTATTGTTTTGTCCAATAATCTTGATGCGCACGAAACCATTCGGCGGTTTTCTGTAACCCCTCGGGAAGGGTGTGCGCGGGCTTCCATAACAACAATTTCTCTACCTTCGATGTATCCGCCTGCCAGCGCGCATTGTCGTATGCTGGGCCGTCAGCACTCGCCCACTCCACCTCACTCTGTGAATCTGTACATTTAAGCACAAGAGCAGAAAGTTCACCAAGTGAGGTTGCGACACCAGAGCCTCCATTAAATATATGCCCTTTTTGCTCGCGTGCGTGCGAGGCTACTGTTATGTACAAATCGACCAAGTCGTCTATATAGATAAAGTCGCGTGTGACGGTGGGGCGCGAGAGCGTCACCTGTGCTCCACTAAGGGCGTGCGTAATGACCTTGTGTACAATTTTGGTTGTATCCCCAAATGGGCCGTATGGCGTGAAGACGCGAATGGTCACAATGGGCTTCCCTTTTGTTTTGGCGAGTGCCTGACCATAAAGCGTGCCGGGAATCCGCGAGATACTATAGAACTCAGTTGGTTCACAGACGTCATCCTCACGGAGTGGCGCCTCTTTTGCGCCAACCTCCGTAAAAGTTCCCGTATTTACAAAAAAGTCATAATCAACAGTATCGACTGCATCCATGAGCTTTGTCGTCGCGACGATATTTGTTGCGGTGAGCTCATCCACTGTCGGCACATACCCAAAAAATTGATTCACGGCTGCAAGGTGGAAAACGCCGTTTGGCTTTATCTCAAGCATAAGCGCTCGCACTTTTTCTTCATCGCTCAAATCCACTTCATGCACCGTTACTAACTTTATGATGTCCTCCAGCCGATTGCGCTTTGAAGACGGGCGCAAAAAAAGATGCACATCAGCCCCCTCCTCGATAAGCCTGCGGACCAGATTGGCTCCAATGAATCCTGCCCCACCAGTGACGAGGATTTTCTTATCTTTTAATGACGTGAGTGGCATATGTGAATTAAAACCCCTAAAGCCGGGTTAAGGTTGCATTCCGCACATCTATGCGGGGAGTGACGGAAAGCGCTTTCGTAACGTAGCAACAAGATTTTTTCCAATGATTTCGGGTGTGCTCGTGCGCATGAATGTCTCGTATGCCGCCTTGCCCATCTCTTCTGCTTTTCCACTCCTCATAAGCTCCTTAATGGTGCGTGCGAGATCTTCCGCGTCTCCAGGCTTTACTGCGAGTGCATCAACTCCGGGCGTGAACACTTCGCGCAAAGAGGAGGACTCAACATTCACCGAAACGCGCCCCATCGCGGCCGCTTGGTACATCTTGTTGGGGATTGAACGCATGACGCGAGGCACATCGCCAAGCATCGCGGTGCATAAATCTGCGTTCCGTATATACTCCACGACTTCCGTCTCAGGCATGAACGGCAGGAAGGTGACATTTTTTAGACCGAGTTCTTCTGCGAGTTGTTTCGTCTTTTTTTCATCTTGCCCTGCTCCAATCATCGTGAAGTGAACTTTTTCATTTTCCAATAGTTTGGCCGCGCGCATGATTATCTCCGCACCGTGTAGTGGTATGTATTTGCCGTGAAACTCAATCTCAAAAAAATCATGTGGCTTTGTACGTGCACGAGGATAAAAGATATCCGTATCGGCACCGACAAGGGCATACGCAACATTCTCCTCTCTAACAAAAAACGTCTTTGCGATAAACTTTGCGTGAGTCGCAACATCGAGTATAACCAAATGTGCAGAGTGCATACCAATCCAATCTTTGAGCCACAGCTTGTATGCGGTGGGTGAGTGTGGGTGAACGTATTTGCGATCGTAGACCCAATTATCATAAATAGAAAACAAAGGTTCCCACACAACAGGCTTTGTGGTGATAAGGCGCGCAAAAAACGGCATGTAGCGTGCATTGCCGAGTCCAACGAAAAGCAAATTATAATTCCCCCTTAACGCTCTGTGTTGTCTCCAGAGCTCGATATACATCTTGAGCCCACCAACCCTCGAGTTGATATGGACAAGTTTTACCCCCTGCAGTTCTAGTCCCATAATAAGTACACGCGTACGATTGTACCCAGTATCATAGTCGCCAAAATAACAGATGGTCATATCCGAATGGTAACAAGAAAAGACCGTACCGCAAAATTTAAATTTAAAAACAAATTAGGCAAATAAAAAATAGAGCCGAAGCTCTATTTGTTTTTTGCGGAAGGCCGTTCACCTCCAATATTTATGAACTGCACCCATCCGGATAGCAGGTGGTTGTGTAGATTCAGACTTTTTCGCAAGTTCCGCCTCGCGGGTGACGATGAGTGTTTTGCACTCCTCGACCTCCGCTTTGGATGCGACGTTCGCAAGGTAGTCTTTGATGGCGACGAAACCGACGTGATTCATGAAGAACTCCGTAAAGATTGTGGGATAGATTCCACTTTGAGTTTTACTTCAATCTAAAATATTGTCAACTATTCTGTCCGGTAAATTCTCTACCTAAATGCAACCGCCAGATCTTTTGATAATGTTGG
>JAYSZV010000199.1:0-7941 GCA_043737875.1 Candidatus Lloydbacteria bacterium | reverse complement strand
TTGAGGTGGTGGTGTATGTCGCGCTGTTTAGTACACTCTCGCTCACGGTTGCAAACTCGATGATACAAACGGTGCGCGGGTTCAACTATCTTCGTGCGTCACGCGATATCGACACCGCCGGAGTAGTCATCATGGAGCGATTGGCGATGGATATAAAAAATGCGACGTCCATCGATGCCGGTAATAGTACATTTGTTTCAACACCAGGGCGACTAACACTGAATGTGACGAATGCATCAGGGACACCAATGACCACCGAATACTTTGTACTTGCAAACCATCTGCGCATCAAAGAAGTGGGTATTGATGTAGGCTCACTCATGTCATCTGCAGCGCGCATCCAATCACTCAAATTTTTCTCTATTAACACGGGGGGTACATCAGGGATAAAAGTTGAGTTACAACTCCAGTCTACCCGTGGTGTGGTTACCGTGAATGAAAATTTTTACAATACAATAATGCTCCGAGGGACCTACTAATCACTTTTTATGAAAATGTGTAATAAAAAAAGCGGTGCCACACTATTGATTGTCGTAATATTCTTTTTTAGCATTACGATGATTATTTTGGCATCCGCAACAAGCTCGGCGCTTGCGGGCGCAAGTGCGCACCGAGCGCATACAAGTTCGAAGTTTGCCTATGTCGCAAGTGAGTCAATCATGGAAGATGCCTTCTATCGTATTTATAATAATCAGATGATTTCTGCAACCGAGTCATTGTCACTCAATGGCGCGAGTGGCTCAGTCAATGGAGTAAATATTTCTGCATCAGAAATTGACCTCTATGCCACGGGTCTCGCGTCCGAGCGGGTGCGTAAGCAGTATCTCAAAACCACGAAAACCGGAGGAATTCTTTCATTAAATTATGCGGTACAGGCAGGAGATACGGGGGCAACGTTGTCGGCTGGAAGTTCTGTTTTTGGTAATGTGTTTGCGAGTGGCGTAATTGCAGGCGCAAATACTCCTGTAATGGGTAGCGTGACTATTGCATCACCGTTTTCACCCGACGTAAATGTGGAATCGACGGGATGCGTCGTAGATGAAATGCCTGGGCAGTTAAATCCCAAAATTGATTATGCGCAAAGCTTTGTCCCCACCTCAACTGAAGCATTTGCAAAAGTTTCACTCTATATTAAGAAGGTGGGCGCTCCGGCGACGCAATCGGTAAAAATTGTGAGCGACAGCGTAGGAAGTCCTTCTGCAACTGCACTTGCAACGACCGTACTCAACGCCGCATCAGCGGGCACAAGCTATGGTTGGGTCGATATTACGTTTGCGACTCCCCCGACGCTCGCTACGGGAACGCGCTACTGGATAGTATTAGACGCAGGGACAGACGCAAGTAACTACTGGTACTGGTGTCGAAGTTCCTCAGATTCATATGCAGACGGTTCGTCAAAGTACACACAAGACTGGACACTTGGCCCTTGGACATTGGTAGCAAACGAAGATATGGCATTTCAGACATATTGGGGCGTCGGTGAAAGTAGGGCAACAAGCTTGCGAGTAACGGGAATAGTAAAAGCAGATAGTATCACGATCTCCGCTATTTCTGGTGATGCATACTATAAAACAATTTATGGAAGTACGGTTTCAGGATCATCTGTCTCGAGCTCACCCACACCGCCTGATATCGCATCCCCACTTACAAGCGCCACTATTGCGAAATGGAAGGCCGATGCAAAGCTGGGGGGAACTCGAGTTGGGGAGTACCGTGTTACCAGCGGGGTGAATACGTACGGACCAAAATATATAACTGGCGATTTGAGAATTGAGGACTCTATACTTATCGTCTCGGGGACGCTGTATGCGGAGGGTTTTTTACGAATAGAAAATTCCACAGTCCGATGTGCTCCCGCATATGGGGCGAATAGCTGTGTCATTTTTTCGGAAAAATGGGATCGCATGAAGGACGGTGGTTCATTTTTGGGTTCAGGTACTGCGGGAAGTCATATTGTCATTGGCACGAATGCAGTGGGAACACTTGATATTGAGCATAATCCTACTGGTATTATTCTGCTTGCCCCGAATGGAACAGTGAACGCAATGAATAACGCAATATTTAAGTCCATCTTAGCAAAGCGATTAATTCTCGGTGGTACATCTATCGTCAGCTACGAAGCCTCACTTGCAAGCATGAATATCGCTGCGAGCACGGTCAGTGGAAGTTCAAGTTTCTGGGGAGTAACCCGCTGGAATACTCGCTAGCAATAATGGGTATGAACAACTTAAAAACCTCACATAGTGTGAGGTTTTTTAGTAGATAATTTTTTTATTATGAGGCTTTGCTCAAGATCTGTTCGATGCGTTCGACGAGTTGGGTTGGGGTATAGTTCGCTTTGACGAGAAAATCAACTGCACCGAGCCGACGCGCTTCAGAAAAGTCTTGTTCTTGGGCGAGGTTAGAAAAAATAACGATGATGATATCTTTAAGCTCTGGATCTTCCTTCATTTTGCGTAATACATCAAACCCGCTCATTTCAGGCATGATGACGTCAAGAAGGACGATGTCTGGTCGTATCTCCCGAGCCATGTTGATGCCCTCGGGCCCGTTAATCGCCGTAGAAACTTGGTATCCTGCAAAACGAAATCGCTCAGACGCAATATACGAAAGCGTCGCGTCATCCTCTACGATTAAGATTTTGGTGTCTTGTGGAATCTTCTTCCGTTCCCCCAATGTTCCCTCATTGCTGTTGGGAGAACCAATGAGTCCTTTTATTTTCTCGATAACCTCCTCGGGAGAGAAGTGTGCTTTTATAATGAAATCCCTGACACCAAGTCCAAGAATGCGTTGAATTTCAACTGGTTCCCCTGAGTTGGAGATAACCATAATGGGGATAGACATGAGTGCGCTGTCTCTACTGATTGACTCCAGTACCTGGTAACCGTCCATGGTGGGCATCATGATATCCAGAAGTAGAAGATTTGGCATCACGGACTTGAGTGTATTGAGGCCCGCGTCACCGTCCTTTTCCCAAAGACAAATATAGCCCTCTTCCTCGATGCGCTTTTTGATCACTTCAGAAAGAATTTGATCATCATCCACTAAAAGTATCAATTTTTTACTCATATGATAAGTGTACAGCAATTCACTGAATCAGACCAAATGAGTTTCCTTGGGTATATCCGATACTGGAGTGTTTGCGATAGGGATTTGAACGCGGAATATTGTTCCTTCGCCCATTTTACTCGTAAAGGAGATTTGCCCCCCATGATGCTCTACTACATTCTTGGCGACAAAAAGCCCGAGACCATTCCCGTCGGTAATAGTTTTTATGGCATTCGTCGCACGGAAGAATTTCGTGAAGACATTCTTCTGTTCGTCATCGGGAATACCAATACCCGTGTCCGTAACACGAATAACAAGATTACCATCCACCGCATCAAGTGATACGGAGATAGTTCCTCCTTTGTGTGTATAGCGTAACGCATTTTCAAGAAGGTTCTCAAGCAAAAAACCTATTTTTTCAGGATCGATGAGTATTTTCGGATACACCCCAGCACCTTGAGTGTAAGTAAGTTCAATTTCTTTTTCTCGTGCGCGGGGTGTGAAGTCGGCTATCGTATTTTTTAAGATGTCCTCGAGTGCAAGGGTGTAGAAATTAAATTTAGTTCTTCCGCTTTCGATGCGTGTGACGGTGAGCATGTCATCAACGAGTCGAATCATGCGATTATTGCTCTCTTCTCCCTTGATGAGATACGCCTTTTGTTCGGGTAAGAGTTTACTCGAATGTTCCTCTAAGAGTACGCTGAATATCCATTTTACTGCGGAGAGCGGGGTGCGGAGTTGGTGCGCGGCGATCGATAGGAACTCGGTCTTTATTTTATCAAGCTCGTGAAGCTTTTCGTTTGCGAGCGTAAGTTGCTGATCTCGCTTTACTAACAATGAAGCGCGATTATCAAGCTCACTGTTCGCGGAATTTAGTTTGGCAACCTTCTCGTCTAGTTGCTTTGTGCGTTCGTGCACCTCAGCCTCTAGGTTGTGCGTGTAGCTCTCAAGAGTACTTGCCATTTCGTTGAACACACTCGCAAGCTCTCCAATTTCATCGTGAGAGGTGATGTGTGCACGAGCAGTGTGGTCACCCCGAGAAAAGCGCTTTGCGGTACTGATAAGCGCAAGGGTCGGTCGAGTGAGCATGCGTGCAATAAAAATGGAGATAAAGAGTGAAACAACTGAGAGAAAGAAAATGAAATAAAGCACACGCACAATCGTTTGTGCAATAATTGCACGCGCTCCTACAATCTGGTCGGCGACTTGTTGCCGTGATATGAGCGCCAATTTATCTACTGAAACAGAAAACTTACGAAGACTCTCATACGTCGTTAATATTTGTTTGTTCAACCGACCTGATTTCTCATTCGCCAAATCCAGTGACAGGAGAATGGTGATTTCCCGCAACAATGATTGCCCATCTGACTGAATAGACAGATTTATTGTTTTCTGGGATTTACTCTCGACAAGAAATTGTTGTAGCTGTCCAAGCTTCGCCTCAAGCAAGCCGTTATCCTGCGCAATGCGTCGCCGGTACTCCTCGCCACTCACGGTAAGATACTGATCAAGGTGGTTTTCCGTGTTGCTCACAAGTTGCTGTACCTCAGTAATGTAGTCCCTTCGCGCCTCAATTGGGGTCAGTGCGTTGACTACATCAGCAATGACCATGAGCGAGGCATATGCGCCTGCCACCATAACCATCGCCATGAGTACGACAAGACTGAAACCTGAGATTATTTTCTCCTTAATATTGAAGCGCATGGGATATGTTTGTTGCGAGCTTACTTTGCGACGACTGCGTTCTTTAGAATATTCGGAGAAAAAACAATACCTAATTTTTCTGCGAGTACGAGGTTAATGATGAGTGTTCCTTTTTCATTCTTTACGAGAGGGATACTGTCGGGTGTCGCACCATCAAGAATTCGAAGTGCGGTCGCCCCGGCCCACTCTCCCTGTTCGTTGGGGATTTTTGTAATCCCAAGCACAGACTCCTTCATTGTCCAAGAATTGGTTGTGCCAACAGGGACTTTGATATTTGCCGTCGCAAAATCCTCTGCAACGCTGTCATCCCAACCACTGATTCCCGCGTTGTTTTCAAAGATAATGAGGTCACTCTCTTTTTGTAGCGCAAGGAATGCATTTTTCCAGCTATCCATGTCTTTCACAAAGTAAGATTTTTCAAAAGTGAGTCCGAAGAGTTTTTCGTAGTACATCAAGTTCTTGCGCTCAGTCTCGGTGTCCGCGGAGAGGTAACCGAGGCGTGAACCTTTTGCAAAAGGTTTTAGGTGATCAATGATTTGCGTTGTGAGACTCACCTCAATCATTCCTGTTGTGTTCTTGTATGGAGCTCCATATCCGGATGCATCCCAATTGAGTCCCGCAAAGACCACGGGAAGATCAGCATCGCGGTAGTACGCTTGAATAACATACTTAAATGCATTATCGTCTGATGCAATGACTACATCGGGTTTGTATGCTGATATCTCATTACGCGCACGTGCGCCCTCAGAGAGTTTCCACTCCTCTTTCGCATTCCGCTTGGTGTCCATGCGAATAATGCGGAGTTCTGCACCGGAATCAGTAAGTGCTTTTTCAATTCCCGCGGTGAGTCCGTCACTCCATTCGTAGCCCTCATGATAGGAATCGATATACAAAATTTTCTTTCCTGTGTATTTTTTCAGGACCTCATTTGTGGTCACAGAAGCAGAGAGCCCAGGTCTGCTTTCTTGTCGCATTAAAAAGTATGTCCCACCAACTATGGCAGATAAAAGTAAACATAAAACAAGTATGATACCGAGGGAAAGCGGTGAGCGATTTTCCTCCACCTCCTCAATTGCGGGAACTGATGCGTCATTCTCTGTGTCCATATGTATAAATTAAAATAACAATTTATGCGTCGAGCGTGCCAGTGTGGGGCAAATTCTGTCAGATAAATTATATCACGAGAAGTGAGAAAAATTGGAGTTATATAAGAAATAGTTACCTGTTGCGACTACGAAAAAAATATTCTTTGACCTGCCCAAAAAAACGCAAAAGCACTAATAACGAGCGCTACAAATTTAGTAAAAAGTGAATATCTCGGGCCATTTCTGAATAAAAGGAGAAACGGCAGCAAGAGTACGATGATAATTATTTGCCCAATTTCAATGCCTATATTGAATCCAAATAGTGATGACATAAATCGGTTTTCGGGAATTGCGATTTCTTGGAGTAACCCCGCAAAACCGAAACCATGGAAAAGCCCAAAGTAGAAAATGAGGAAAATCTTTCCCATATTGTTCCTCATGAGGGGGTGGTTACCAAAAAAAACTGTAGCTATAGCCATGAACCCTATGGAGAGGGCAATTATAGGCTCTACGATTTTGGGCGAAAGAGAGACCAAGCCTAAACCTGAGAGAAAGAGCGTAATGCTGTGCGCAATGGTAAATGTGCTTGTGAGCTTCAGTAACTCAAGTAAAGATCCAAACACAAGGAGCATAGAGAGAACAAAAAGTATGTGGTCTGGTCCGCTTAAGATGTGCTTCACGCCCAGTACGAGAAAGTCCCATGCATTGTCCAATGCATTCGTATCTTGGTTTCTCACAAGGCGAATAACTTCCTCCTTACTACTAAACTGCGCTGAGATTTCTGGGCTAAGCGTTTCTGCATATGCACGAATATCTTCTGGTGTTGCATTGGGATTATCGCTAAGATACTCGACAATTTTCGCAGGGAGAAGGTCGTGTGCAAACGTTTGTACGGGGGCTTGAAGAAGGAGGAGTAGGGAAAACGTAAAGAGAATTTTTTTCATACCGTTACTCTACTTTTTGCTTTAGTTGATTGGCATAAAAAAGAGAAAAATGGGGATCTAATTTTGCCACCATTTTATAGAGTGTTTTTGCACGCTCTGCCTCGCCATTGGCCTCCGCAATCATTCCCGCATGAAACAGTATCAGTGGATCAAATTCGCCCAATGAAAGGGCGAGCGCACCATACTTTGCGGATTCTTTGAGTGCTCCATTTTTGTAGTACGCCCAAGCGAGTGCGTCCGCACCATAAATTGACGGTCGGGCATCATAGGCAAGGAGCGCCTTTTCGAGTGCGAGGCGCGGGTCTCCATGATCGGCAAGAAAGACTGCATACTCTAGGTCGGTATTCATGCCACTCTTTTCTGCTTTCTGAAATGCGATTTCAGCGAGTGCGTATTGCTGTTTTGCCTTTTGCTGATTGCCCTGTGATGCATATAAATCTCCGAGATCCGTCGCATATGAAGCGAGTGGCAGGGCCGTGAGCGCCTGAATAAAGTATTCTTCCGCTTGCGTGGTGTTGCCACGCGCGAAGGCAGCTTTTCCTAAGCCCTGTAATGCGGGAGGGTAATTGGGCATGAGCACAAGTGCTTGTGTGTAGTCGCGTTCTGCACCTGCCAAATCCGTACGCGCACGAAGCTTTCCGGACTCGACATATGCCCACGCAATATTCTCCTTAAAATTACTCCCCGCATTGATGGCAAGTGCGAGCGCTTCAAGCGCCCCCTCGGTGTCCCCGTGTAGCTCTCGCATGTATGCAATGCGTGTATATGCGCTGTAATTTGGTTTTTTGTTGATCATTGTCTCTAGTGAAACAATGGCCTCGTCATATTTCCCAAGCTCCGTTTCTGCATCGGCCTTTATTCCATAATAACCCGTTACGTTGGCATTCTTTGCAATCGCTTTATTGATGAGCTCCTCACCAAGCGCAAAGTTGTGGCGACCATTTGCAATCATCGCTCCAATTGCGTCGACATCAGCATTGTCGGGGTCGAGGACTCTTGCCTGATTCAGCAATTCTTCAATGGTGAGGTAGTGCGCGATATCTCCGTCTTCGCGTGTCTTTTGCAAATATGCATTCGCGAGTGCAAGATAATTTTTGACCTCATTGGGACGCGACTCAATGAGTGCGCGCAACGCTGTAATTTGACCATCAAGTGATGAG
>JAYSZV010000198.1:0-1297 GCA_043737875.1 Candidatus Lloydbacteria bacterium | reverse complement strand
ATCTGACTCTACAATGTACCGTGCAAGAAATCTATTTTCTTGTTCAGACAAGCTCATATACACTCCTTAAGACAATCTTTTTGAAATCTAGCATAATTGTAATGGCAATGCGAAACGCGATATCAGTGTGATACAATTGCTGCAATGAACGATACAATACAAAAGTACATTATTGATGAGCGCGCCCGCGGAGTCGCGGATAGCGCCATAAAAGAAGCACTATTGGCGCAAGGCTGGAAGAAAGAGGATGTCGAAGGTGCGTTTATGGTCCCTGCCACTCCAATGGGCAATAAGTTTACCGGAGGTATGTTCGTCGGGCGCTTGAGTCGAGCGAAGTATATTTTGATACTTATTTCTATTTTTATTCCGATATTACTTATCTCATTATATATAATACCTCTCGCACTCCTTCATGTGGGAGTGTGGCTTATGTATCAAAAAAATGATCCCACTCTTCTTTATATTCTCATCACAGGGTTCTTTCTTTTGTTGTTGTTGATACACTTTATTGGTGCCACGGTGCGCCGACTTCACGATACTGGTAGTAGCGGGTGGTGGACACTACTCTTTTTCGTTAACCCACTCGGACTTATCCTCAGTGTCTATCTATGCTTTAAAAAGGGTGACGTTGGTGGGAATAAGTATGGTTCCATGCCAAATGATAATGTATCGTTCTGGCAGGCATTACGCGGGTCATAGTTGTCTCGCTTTCTCTGGAAAAACAAAGACCCCAGAAGGGGTCTTTTGCTGTGACGTGTGGCGCTCACAGCATAACGAAGTTCATGCCACTACGGCAGGTCGCCCTTAGCTCGCGGACATATGCTTTGATAAAGCTAGTGAATGAATTGAGGAGCAGGTGTGCGCTCTCAGGTGAGAGTACGGGTCTGATATAGGGGAGTCCCAAGTCTTCACTCCATGCCATGAGGTCCGGCTCAACCTCGTCCAAGAGGTCCTCGTGGTATTGTGCCTCGTCATCTTGTGTATCTGCAAAATATTCAGGGTATGCAGCTTTACTGCACGCGATAATCTGCAATAATCGAGCCATGTGCATGTGAATACTCCAAAAGGTTGAAGTGGTAATGAAAAAGTACAGGGTAATCTACATATTTATTCTACGAACAAATTTATAAGTCGTCAAGTATTTGATAGTAGGTCGTGGCGGATGAGTGATACGTGGTATACTTCAAAATATATGCCACAAGTAAAAAGAATTGAAAAAAGAACGTATGCAGATCGCGCTGAGTACCTGAAAAAAGCCGTTGCAAAAAGGCGACAGAAACTTAAGCAGATGGTGATT
>JAYSZV010000197.1:0-3422 GCA_043737875.1 Candidatus Lloydbacteria bacterium | reverse complement strand
CCAAAGCAAAAGGAGAACTCAAAAGAGATATGGTCATCAAGTTTGGTATCGACCCCAACAGACCTGACATTCACTTGGGGCATGCCGTGGTACTCCGCACACTCCGACAGCTTCAGGACCTCGGATGCAAGGTTATTTTTCTCGTGGGAGATTTTACTGCACAGATTGGTGACCCAACGGGTAAGAGTAAGGTGCGACCTGAAGTAGAGCAAGCAGAAATTGAGCACAATGTGAATACCTACCTCGCGCAAGTAGGCAAAATATTACTACTGACAGAAAAATCTTTTTCGTGGATGAGAAATTCTGATTGGTTTTATGGAGTGACCGATATTTCCGCTGGTGCTGATTCAAACCTTGAGTGGAACATCAAAGACAAAGATGGAGTCGAAAGGACTATACCAGTAGAACCCAATTCGTTTGTGGGGAAAGCACTCTTGTTTGATAAAACGCGCATGCAAACTACGGTACTCAAGCGCCCCGCACAAGGTGTAACTTTTGCAACCATTCTCTCTATCATGCGTCGTATCACCTTCGCGCAACTTATTGAGCGCGACATGTTCCAAGAGCGCATCAAGGGCGGAGAGCCGCTCTTCATGCACGAGATGCTGTATCCCGTCATGCAAGGCATCGATTCTGACATCCTCGCAAATATCTACGGGTCATGTGACCTCGAAGTCGGCGGTACTGACCAAACATTCAACATGCTCATGGGCAGGCGCGTCATGGAAATGACCAACAAAGAAACAGTGCAGGCAGTACTCTCGTTTGAACTTCTCGTAGGTCTTGATGGAAAAGAAAAAATGTCCAAATCGCTGGATAACTACGTGGGAATTACGGACGAGCCAAACGATATGTTTGGTAAGCTGATGAGTATTCCCGACCATGTGCTCCCAACATATTTTGCGCTTTGTACATATACGCAAATGGTAACAGTCGAAAAAATCATCAAAGAACTTGAGTCCAAAAAAGCGCACCCCAAAGAAGTGAAGATGAATCTCGCTGAACAAATTGTTGAAATATACCACGGAAAAGGAATGGGAAAGACTGCACGCGAGTATTTTACTAACACTTTCCAGAACAAAGAAATTCCCGATAACATTCCAGAGGTGCACACAAAAAAAGGCACACTCCTCGTCGATGCGCTCCTCGCCGAAAAAATAGTTGAGTCGAAGACAGACTTCCGTCGACTACTTACTGATGGAGCAATACGCAAGGATGGAGAAGAAAAACTCTCTGATCCACATATGGCACTCACCGAGACGCAGACCCTCAAAATTGGAAAACATCGTTTCGTGAAATTCATCGTTGACTAAAGAAATAAAAGAAATAATAGAGCATAACAAAAAACACACCCACGGTAAGTGGGTGTGTTTTTTACATATGCTTATTCTTCGAGCAAATCGTCATCATCATCGATGTCGAGGATCCCAAGTGGAGCTGCCACTGCGTCGAGTGGAGCGTCAGGAACATCGTCAAGAAATATATCACTTCCTACTGCATCGGCATCGAACTCCGCATCATCCGACGCGTCGTCGCTTGGAAGTACTCCTCCTGCAAGAAAATCATCTGTCATGATGGAATGTTATGTTAATTGAAAGCGCTACGTAATCCCACTAGACCTTGCGTCATAGCGTGTGGCACGATGTGCCCTCTCTGCTATTTCTTCTGCCCGAGCACTGATTATGCGGGGTTAATCATTTTGTATCATGATTCGGTATTTACCTGCAACCCCACTGGAAGAAAGCTGTGGAAAAGGAATACTATATTGGCTTTCGCGCATGTGCAAGTGCGGTTATGCCTACTGCAATTGCGTCGTATTCATCATCGTATGTGAGTGGTGTATTGATATGCACGAGTCGCTCGATCATTTTGGTGACGTCTGTTTTATTTGCTCTTCCATATCCGGTAATCGCAACTTTGACGGTCATGGGATTAAACTCGAGGAGGGGAATGTTGTGCGAGACTGCGATATAGAGAATCATGCCGCGCGCTTCCGCGACATGAAGCGCCGTCTTTTGATTGTTGCTGAAGTAGAGTTCTTCCAGCGCGATGAGCTCTGGCTTGTGAGTTTTAATAGCGCCTACAATGGCATCTCCTACCTCGCGAAGGCGCAAAGAAAAATCAGTAGAAGCTTTTGTTTCAATGCATGTGGAGTACGTAAGGATGGGATGACTTCCGTCACCCTCAAGAATAGCGAGTCCACAGCGCCCATACCCAGGATCGATGCCAAGTACTTTCATTTAGTTATTGTAGCGCAACAGAGAATTCTCGTTGGTTGACTAGTCACAGTAAATAGGTTTTAATGCGGTCAGTAAACCTTCTTTTAAGCTTTTGGAGAAAATTTAAATGAAAATCCCACATTGTTTAGACTCGATCCTCAGTGTAATTTTTACCACCATATTCTCTGCTTCCATCGTCTTTATGTTTATTGGACTCATTTATATTGCAACACTTGACCCAAGTCAGATCAATCAAGATATATTAGATGGAGTTATAAAGCAGCTACTAATTATCGCACCAATGATGTGATGACGAATAGAAAAAGTCCCATTAGGGGCTTTTAATCTGCGTTGGTATATACCTCTTGCACCTCATCATTGCCCTCCAAGTCTTCAATGATAGTCGAAAGGATTGCACCATCCTCGTCCGATAGTGGAATAGTGGAGTTTGGTTCCCATGTACCCTCGGGAGTTTTCGTGAATGCCCAGAGCGCAGCGCCTTGGGCGGCCAAGGAACCACCGCTTCGTGAAAGTATGTGCTTTATTTCTTGTGCAGCTTTATTGCGATTGTTCGTGAATGATTCGATGATGAGTGCGCATCCGCCAGGGCCGTAGCCTTCGTAGATAAGCTCTTCCATCGCCTCCACTTCTCCGCCTGCGCCCTTTTTCACCGCGCGCTCAATGGTGTCCTTCGGCATATTCACTTTCTTCGCCGTCTCGATGATAGTGCGAAGACCGGGCGCGTTCATATCACCCTTTGACTTGCGTGATTCGGTGGCGATAAGACTACCGAGCTTCCCAAAGATTTTGGATTTCTTTGCATCTTCCGCACCCTTCTGCCTTTTGATTTGTGACCATTTGCTATGTCCGGACATGCGAGTAGGTAGTTAGTAGTGGGTAATAAGTAGGACTTTCATAGTAGCAAAATATTATGGTTGAGCAACATGCTATTGACATTCAGCTATATCATGATATAATTTATACACTCAACTTATTTAGGAATCCACATGAATCAGTTCTTCGTGAAAAAAGGTTGCACTGAAGGGCACACCGCCCAACTTCTGGAAGTCGTCCAGAGCTTCACCAAGTTTGGTGTTCCGTGGGTGAGGTACCAACTCCTTCCCAAGCTGGGCAAAGATGGCGTGTACCGTTCTTTCGGAGGCGAGAAGTATGAAGCGCCGACATCCCAATTCAGAGCATTAA
>JAYSZV010000196.1:0-3427 GCA_043737875.1 Candidatus Lloydbacteria bacterium | reverse complement strand
GTACACTACAACGAAAGACGATTGCATCTCGGAATTGGACTTCGCGCGCCAATACAATTAATTACAAACTGCGTCCAAGCTATTGATTAGAATACGTTTTTCTTTGAAATATGAAACATCCTCGTTTGGAGAAAGTGGGTTATTCGGGATGAGATACGAGGCGTCGAGGAAGCGATACCTCGTGGCTGTATGAGCTATACTGCCGCGGGGTTCGCGACGATGGCAACGATGTAGATCGCCCGAATTACTCACTTTCTAATGGTGGGATTCGCCGGCGCGAGGAATACCGAGTGCAATCAACTTCTCAATCAGCCGTGCAACATCAAAAGCCTGTTTTTTATTGAGCGCAACACCACCTTCACTGACGGGGAAAGCAATCTGTAAATGAAATTCTTCACGCTTGGTAAAGCCACCAATACGCTGTGCAATGGAATCTTCAAAATGTTGTTTCTGCGTAGGATCGAGCGACAGATCAAATTGCCCTGCCACAAATTCTGCGATGCGATTGATGAACTCCATACTACGAATTTGTGTTGCCCCATCCCCCTTCGAGCGACGATAGCGTTGCACGTCGAGTGCATGCATCATGACGTCTGTGAGCTTTGTCGCCATCTCGCTCGCACGCGCGACGGGAAGCCCAATACCACCCGAATCATAGTCCGCCATGAGTGTGCGCAAGTAACTCGCACCATCCATGCGCCCTGAAATAACCAACTCCGTTATTTTTTGGAGGCGCGTAATCTGGTCGAAGGTTAATTCTTCGATGAGGTAGTTGACCACACTTTTCACCTGAAGCTCGTTTGGTGAGTCGTACGGATAAATACGAGCGATTTGTTCTATCTCAGTGATGATGGTGGTGCCTGGTGCGAGTTTGAGGATTTGTTTCTTTTCAGGATTGGGGACCGCACGCTCAATGCGTCCGTCATTCATATAAACGATGCGATGGGCATATGGAAGATACTTGGCGTCATGCGTAACGAGAATAACGGTTTTTTTGTCCTTGTCATTAATTTCCGCCAAGGTATCCATAACTTGCGCCGCGGTGATTGAGTCGAGGTTACCCACAGGCTCGTCAGCAATAAGAATTTGCGGGTCGTTCACCAGTGAGCGCGCAACCGACACACGCTGCTGCTGACCTCCCGAAAGAAGGGTCGGGCGCTTGTGCGCAACGTGGTCAATCATAAAACGACGACACAATTCCATTCCTCGGTCGAAGCGTTCGTTGGGGGGCACACCGTCGAAGATGAGCGGGAGTGCGACGTTGTCGAGCACGGTAATCGAAGGAATAAGGTTGAATGACTGATACATGATACCCATCGTCTTGCGTTGAAAGTGCACCATCTGCATCGGAGTGAAATCATAAATACTTTCGCCATTGACATACATCTTCCCTGCCGACGGCTCGAGCACACCGAACATACAATACAACAGCGTCGACTTCCCACAGCCTGACGGACCAAAAAGAATAATATATTCCTGATCGAAGATTTCTACCGTCGTTCCCTTATTCGCCTTGAATTCGTTCTCTTTTCCAGGGTTGTAGGTGATTTCAATTGTATCTCCAAAGATAATGGGTTTTGCCATAACTTACTCTATTATATAGAAAGAAACAGAAACCTCCCACACATTACCCACGCAAATGGTCAGATTCTCAGTCGTGTATGTTTTTACTTAAATAAAATTAAGTAAGTACTGGGCTCCAAGTAAGGAGCGAGAGGGGGACCCCAACTACTACCCCTGTGAGCGAAGTATTGTTTTTTGAGAGACTACGGAGCCTGACGAGGCGAGTCTGAGCAAAAATTCAGCAGAATTTTATGCGTGCTCTCAAAAAACAATACTGAGCGGTTTATTTGCCGATGTTTTTGACCCATCCAAAGGTTCCCGAGAAGTTTTCCAAAATAATATCGATAATGGATTTTTCTTTATTGGGCGTAAACAACACAAAGTTTTCAGATTTAGAGCGGTTACGAGCCTCATCACGACATTCTACCCAGAATTGATAGACCGTTGACGGGAGGAATTCAACGACGACCTGCACGTGGGCGGTGCGAGGTTCCTTTTCTTCTCCAAGCCCACTTGGCTCGATTGCGGGGTTTAATCCTTCACGATAGGAGGCCTGGCAATATGCCTGCTCATCGGTAGTCCAAGAGATAATAGTCTGCACCTTTGCATCTGCAGAAGGAAAGAGAGTAGACTCATTTGATACTTTTGAGATGATTGGCGCCGCGATGTCTTTGATGGTCGTGAACGAAAGTGGTGTCGAGGCTACTTTGTCACCGACAATATTTTCGGCTTTGACGAGTGCGGTATAGCGAACTCCGAGTGAGAGTCCAGCAATTTTGACTTGGTGGGAAAGCGCAAAGACAGGAGAGCCTGCAGACTTCACCTCCTTCGTCTTTGTGTTGGTGTACTCGACAATTCCGGCTGCGGGAATTGAAGTACGCCATGCAACGGTCGCTGAGTCTGCTTCGACTTTGATAATGCGGAAATTTAAGATACTCGGAAGCTGGGCTTTGGTGAGGAATGTACTATCGCGCGACTCCCCGGATAGTCCGAGGTCCGCTTCTGAGACAACTTGAAAGTGATACAGCGTTCCTGGGCTTAACCCATTTACACGCACGGAATGCTCTTTGGTGCGCTCCCCCGCATCCCCTGACTCCGTCGAGTAGGCATTGTCACTTCCCTCACGATATTCTGAATCGCGCGCATAGCGCACAACGGAGCCTGCATCCTGGTCGGTCGCCCATGTAATAACGGCATAATCACTCCCCACTTCTTTTACGCCAGGGCTTCCGATGATTCGCGGTGCTTCAAGAATTTTCTTTGCAACATCGCCAATTTCATCTGCGACAACTTTTAAGCCTTGCGCGGTCTTTAGTTCACGCACTGCAGTTACCGCACGTTCAACGATTGCGCGCTCATTAGGAGGAATCTTATCTATTTCTTTCACGTTCACCACTCCTTTTGTAGTGAGCGTATAATCTCCAGAAAGTGCTTGATTGCCTCCCGCATCGGCAGAACCAATACGCATGTGGTATACCATGGATGGTTCAAGATCCTGGAGGAGGAGACTGTGCTTTTTTTTATTCGGGTTGGCATCGCGCACCACCCCATAATCTTTGGTGAGACCGAAATTGACCTCAGAATCAGCATCTTCGTCTGTCTCCCACGTAATGAGCGCAGAGGTAGCAGTACTACTGATTACCTTTATATTGGTAATCTTTGGTGGTGCACCATCGCCCGAAACTTGTGCGAAAAGTGAGTACGGTCCAAAAAGTGCGTACCCTGCGAATGCCCCCATGACGATCGTTGTCGCAAGTTTCCAATTTTTTAGCTTTAGCGCTGATTGCATGCTGTCTATAGTATATCGCAAACGCACAGAAAATTGTAAGCGAGGTGTGTTTTTTCCCTACTAGCCTGCTACCGC
>JAYSZV010000195.1:0-3430 GCA_043737875.1 Candidatus Lloydbacteria bacterium | reverse complement strand
CCTACCATACGTGTGGAGCTCGCGAATGAGCGCAGCTCCTCGCAGTACAGGGAGTAGCGCATTCTCGCCATGATTGTCAGGTAGGCGCAGGCGAGTGAAGGACGCGAGCTTGGCGCGTTCTTCTCTTGTCTTCCCCTCTTTTGTTGTTGGCGCGGATTCGAATGAAAGGAATAGCTCGATGCCTGTAGGCGTGCGATATTCAATTTGCGAAAGCTTGAAATCATCAGGATTCACCTCCCCTTCACGGATCTCGCGACAGCGGATACAGCGACACTGCCAGCCGTTCGCTTTCATGTCCTCATCCATCGCTTGCCTTAAGTTTGATACGTGACTGCCGGCCATGATGTAGGTCGCGGGAATATCGCGGATGACACGAAGGATGCGTACGTACGGTGGAACAAACTTTTTTGCTCCACGAAGCACTTCGATAAGCTCGGGGTCGGTGTAGGGGGTGAATCCACCTTTCTTCCATGTCTCGTACAGTTCACTATTCTCAAGCACCATACACGGATAAATTTTCAACATGTCGGGATGAAAATCTTCTCCCGAAAAAAGTTCTCCAAACATTGCGATGTCCCGTTCTTTGGTACTCCCTGGGAGGTTCGGCATCATGTGGTACACCATTTTAAATCCCGCGTTTCGCAAAAGTTCCGTCGCGCGCTTCACGCGCTCGATTTTCATATCACGCTTCGTGAGCTTAAACACGGCGTCGTCGAGGTGCTGGACGCCAATTTCCACCTTGGTAACTCCAAGCGAACGAAGTCGCCGTATTTCGAAATCAGTAATATAGTCAGGTCGCGTTTCGATAGAAAGCCCAATAATACGGGAAACAGCGTGCTCATTTCTATCTTGGAGCATGAGGAGATACGTGAGTCTATCTTCGTACGCTTCCGTGCGTGAATCATTCCCCGTGCCGTAATCATTGCACGCGCGATAGCACCCAATAAGAAATTCTTCTTGGTATACGGGGTGATAGAAGCTCCACGTACCTCCGATGACAATCATCTCAATCTTGTCGATAGGGTGACCGTTTTGCTCGAGTGCCTTCAGGCGACTCGTCACCTGCATATATGGATCGAAATCATTTGCGAGCGCACGTGCGGCAGCAGGCTCCTTTGCCAAATAACTTTTGGGCATCGACACGTCCGTCGGGCAGTACGTACAGCGCCCTGGGCATGCAAACGGCTTGGTAAGTAGCGAGACAACCGCGACGCCAGAGTTGGACTTTGTTTTAATTTTGCGGAGTGCGAGCTCAGCCATGGGATTCACGTCCTCCACCCCTTCTTTCACGAGTGCGCGGTACAGCGCGAGGACTTCTGACTTTGTGGGCATCTGGAGACTTCCGTCTAGTTCATGCATTCGACTCCGCTCCTCCCCTGTTTTTGTATAGCCACCAGCCGCTCGGAGTGCTAAAAGTCGTGCGGAAAGCACCGCATCTTTGACAATGCGTTTCTTCAGTTTTTCGACATCTTCGTCTGTTTTGATGTTGGTGAATAACATAGTATCCATTAGACTAGCAGAATGACCATGAAGCGTGAAGCGGCAGTGCGCATAGCCCACGAAACACAACACTCGTACGACCAAATGGCCGAAGAGTTCTCGCACACGCGCGCACAGTTCTGGGAAGAGCTCGTATTCCTTGCGGACCATATTGAGCGCGACGACCACGTGCTCGATATTGGTGCTGGTAATGGGAGATTTTTCCCGCTCGTCCATGAGCGTCACGCACAATACACTGGCGTCGATTATGCGGAAGGATTAGTGAAAGAGGCCAAGAAAAAATTCCCCGATGGAAATTTTCAGATTGCTGATGCGACTGCACTCCCCTTTCCCGAGAGCACGTTTGATATCGCCTACTCATTCGCAGTCATTCATCACATCCCAAGCCGGGAGCTCCGTAATGAGTTCGTCAAAGAAGCGAGGCGCGTCATCCACCCCCGCGGTAAACTCATTCTTACAGCGTGGGACTTGTGGTCTCCAAAATATTTCGGAAAACTATTGGAGAGCGCGTTCCATTCACTCCTTCGAAAAAACCCTCTTGATATTGGGGACGTGATGCTTACATTTGGTAAAAACAAACACCCCCGCTATGTACACGCATGCACAACGCGGGAGCTTCACATGCTACTCACCACAAATGGATTTCGCGTACTTGGAGTCGACAGAATTGCCCGCAAGAGCGGGGAACAAAACATTGTCATCATTGCGGAGCGTCTTGATTAAGTTGATTAAAAGTATTTTTACTTTTTGTCCTTATCAGTGAGTATCTCCTCAATAGTCGCGATTTCTTCGCCTGTTCGCTGAAATGCCTCAGATAATTTAGTGAGGTCTTTTCCTGCACGATTGTATGCTGCCTCAAGAGTTGGGAGATCCTTTCGTTCATATGCCTTCTCCATAGCCTCGATGTCATCACCCTCTTTCATGAGTGACTCTTCTATTTCTGCAATATCCTCACCAAGTGCACCATAGACGCCATCAAGTAACTCAATGTCTTTTCCTGACGCTCGGAGTAATGCATTATTCTTTGATTCAAACGCGCGCAAAAGTGCAATTGCTTCTTTGTCGTGTCCAAGCTTGTTTTCAAATAGTTGTCGGAATGCAGCGAAGTCTTTGATGAAACAACTCCCCCCCGCCCCGCGACCTGCGGTTCCGCGGAGATGTGGCAATTGGTGGACTGGTTGCATGTGTGAATTGCCAATGCGTGGGTCTGCCTTCATGTTTTCGGCAATATTTTCCCATCGCGCGCCATGCTCCTCTGCGAGGTCGTACATCAGATTCATGAATACCACTTTTACATAGAGAAAATTATTTCCACCATACTTTGTGAGTTCCGCTTCCGGTGCTTTACAAATTGTTTTATACGGAGCCTCAGGAAGGATGCGCATCAACTCATCAGCTTTGGTTTGCCACTCGGGATGCTCAAAAAATGGTGATGGAATGCCCACAATATTGCGATCAGGATTATCGACATCGTGTCGCACTGTCGCCTCACGCAAAAATTCAGGTGCATGCATCACAAAGCGGTCTGGGTAGAGCTGGGCGAGCTCATCGGTGGTTCCCGGAAGAATGGTGGACTTAATGACCGCAGTCTTCCCCGCTCCCACAACAGGAAGAACGGCACGAAGAATGCGGTCGTCGAAACCCTCAGGGGTTGATGGTGTGGGAACTGCGATAAATACGATGTCGCACTCCGCAATCGCATCTTTATTCATGGCAAACTCGGGTTCTTTTGCGTACCTTACTACGTCAAAACCACGCTCCTCGAAGTGGTCAGCGAGGTTTTTCCCAATCCAGCCTTGTCCGATAAATCCAATTTTGTTGCTCATGAAAATGGTAACCCGTGTAACGTGATAAACGTTGCACTGAAGTATTCCCCGCATAATACTCGAAGAATCAACTTGAGGCAATTGGCAGATTATTTCATCGTTCC
>JAYSZV010000194.1:0-1310 GCA_043737875.1 Candidatus Lloydbacteria bacterium | reverse complement strand
ACGGTTTTTGTCCGCATCGTTCTTCACATCATCGGGATTCTCTCCGTAGATTTTCACATACCCACCAAGCGGGAGCATATTAAAAGAATAGTTTGTCTCGCCTTTCTTGATACTTCCCAATCGTGGTGGAAATCCGAATGCAAATTCGTCTACGCGAATACCAGCCTTTTTGGCAACAATAAAATGCCCCAACTCGTGAACAATGACGAGAAGAAATAAGACAAAAAAGAAAAGTAAAATGGACATAGCAATTTCGGGAAGATTAATTCGAATTCATTATACACTATCGTATGGATTCATATGGAAACTGGCTTTTCACCATGGGATAGAAGGTCCGTGCCACGGAAAGGAGGAATCGTTCACGGCCACTCCAATCTGGGGCGTCCGTACGATACCCTACGGTAATCTCAAATGGCGGGATACACGAGCGAGCTTCGCGAATATATACATCGCTTGATGAGGCAAATTGAAATATTGTCGATGTCGCCTCCGTAGGGATACAAGGCCTCTGTACGCGTATCCACATTGCGTCTGCTTTCTTCAGCATGTCGGCATCAGAAATACCGAAGTCGTATACAAAATTTGCAAATGCGATACTCTCTCCCCCCTCATAGGCAGGGGACCACCCTACTGGCAATTCCATCACAAAGCCCAAGCGCGCGCTATCGTAGCGTGTGACGGTCACATCCTCAAAACGTACATGCGTAAGTGGTGTTTCGTTTTGCAATGAGGAAGCCTTTGATGATGGGGACGAAGCAACTGATTCATCTCCCCCACCCGTTGAGTCAGCAGTAGCGAGGAGTGGTGCGCCCTGCGTCGCATCAGTGGTACTCACGCGCTCTGTGGCTGATTGTCGTTCGGCAGCGTCACGTCGCGCGCGTTCCAACTCGACCGCATCGCGGTCTGCCTCTCGTCCTACCTCTGCTTGTCGACGAAGTTCTTCCCTACCCGACTCTCTCATACGGTGCATGAAAAAAACACCAATTATTGCAATAAGGAGTATCGCTACGAGTACAATATCGACAAAAAATCTCCTCCTGTCTCTTTCTCGACTGGCGCGCACGTGATGATCAATACTCATCTGTGTTGCGACTAGGAATTAATATCTTTTTCTTTAATGCTCGCGAGTGCCTCAAAGCGGACGTTCGCATCATCAACGAGTTTCTGTAATTCTTCTTTGGACTTGAATACATCGTCCTCGGACATGTCCCCCTCTTTTTCTTGGCGCTTCGTATCAGCGATTACCTCCTCGCGCTCTTTACGCAGTGAGATGCGGGCATCCTCGAGTTTGTCTTTTAGGATTTTGATAA
>JAYSZV010000193.1:0-3448 GCA_043737875.1 Candidatus Lloydbacteria bacterium | reverse complement strand
TAAAATGAAAGAATCGCTCCTTCGAGAAGTTGAAGAGCTCGATAAAAAATATTTTGGTGCGCGCACAATCACCCAGCTCATTAGCGCGCTTGATGCACAAGTGCAATCCATGAAAAAGGAGCCAACTACTGCTAATGTGCGCAAGCAGTTGGGCGACTCACTTTTTGTTATTACCTCTATCTCACGAAACAAGAAGTGGGACCTCGATGAGCTCCTCGAAGAAGTCATTGTGAAGTTAAAAAATCGTAAGGCTGATAGGCACTATTACGAAGCACATATTACAATTGAACCGGTCTTCGAGGAACGGTATGCCGAATTCAGTAAGTTATGCATAAAATATAAATTTCGTGCAGCAACGCTCCTTATGCAAAAACGAAAAACAGAAACAGCAGTCAGGTCTGTAAGCGACGCATTTTGTACTGGGCGCGGACTTTCACGTTCTGACCTCGAAGGTCGCATGGTGGGACTTGTGGGTGCGCTCACGAAAGCAGGATTTCAGGTGTGGCGATACAAAACAGAGAGTACGCTGCTCGACTCACGTTACGATGACACGTTATTCCCACTCGATAAACAAAGACTTCCCGACAAGGAGCGAGTTCCCAGTGCACCTGCGGAAGGGGCGCTTCAGGGAAGAAAAAAATAGTTTTTATTCTGCACAGCGGGCCACATTGGCTTGCTGTTTTATTTTGGGTCCACATTTAACCCCGACGCAACTCTGCTTCTATCTCCATGACCTCCTGCTCCCTTAAAAGAATCTCATGTTTAATACGTACAAGTTCCTGTTTTTTGTGCATTGCTTCTTCTTCTTTGCGGTGCATATCTTGCTGGAAGCGGTGTACTTCCAGTTGTTTGTTATGTGCATGTGTTGATTCAGTTGTTGCAGTAAAATGTTCCATTTCAAAGAGGCGACGAAATTCTTCCTTCTGCCTCACATATCCCCGACTTTCATCACGGAGTGTTACTAACTTTCGCTCTCGCTCTTCTATGTCTTGTTTAAATCGCGCCACTTCTTGTTCAAGCTTCATAACCTCATCATTGACATGATGAATTTGCCTGTCTTTTTCGTCCATACTTGCGCGCGCGGTATTGGACAATACGTTTTCTTTTTTCGACGAACCCTCCAGCTCACGAAGTTCTCCCTCGACGCGCTTTATGTCACCCTCGAGGTGATGTACTCCCGATTCAAGCTGTGATATATCACGCTCCATATCCGCAAAATGCCTATGTCGCTCACCTATCTCACTTTTTTTTATGCGTAGGCGGTTTTCAAGATGTTCGCGTTCTTGTTTTTTGCGTGCTTGCGCTGCCATGTCTGTCCCGGGAGTTTGGGACCCTCCGCTATGAAAATTGTTATTTGGTGCTCCGTGAATCACGTACGTGATTGTAGCACCACAGAGGGTATTAAAAAACTCCCCGCAGGGAGTCTTCTCATTCCACACCAGTAATTACCGATACGGATACTGCGTACGCGAAGGCGTGCTCCTCTGAATCCGGAGCGTTACCGCGAAATAACTCGTGGGTATTTTTGGGATGGACATCGGCTATTTTGCCAGAACATACGTCATAAAGTACAAACATGTGTGAATCCTCATCGATTGCGCTTACTACATGCCTATGTGGAGCATATGCGATGGTTGCCAAATCTTTTGCAACTTCATCGCGCACCTGCATGAGCTCTCTCACGGTTGGCAATTTCCAACACTCACTGAGACCCTCACTCCACAATTCCTCAAACATATCAAATATCGAAGGGTGCTTGGGGTGCGTAGTGTGCCCATCTCGAGCGCGGAGCGTATCGACGAGCTCTACTGCACGGAAAATGGAAATGGGGGTATCACAAAGTCGGTGGATTTGTATTTTTTTGTGCGCCTTATCGCATGAGCTAATCTTCCTTATTCTGCGGCGTAGTGTTGCGACAAAATACACAATGCGAAACACTGCATAAGGAATGCCCGCAAAAAATACGAATACTGCTTTCCACATTGAAGGAGCTGGGCTACTCATGAATGCAATCCTTTTCCGCGTACTCTTGTCCTAGATTGCGGTTTTCATGAGTAAAAGTCAAACTATGAAATACATGGCACTCGCTTCGGCTACATACGCATGATAGAGTGATTCAACTGTGACAATGCACGCTCTTCTTCGTGGAGGTGCGCAGTCATCTCACCAAGTACTTTTGCCATATCATCCTTTTCACTGACAAGTTGTTTTACGTGCGCCTCTGCACGTTCAATGGAAAACTCAGCGTTGTCTTTTTGGGGAATGTCGCGCGTGAGTATGGGGATTACTTCTGCTTCGGTTTCGTGCTCCACGCTCGCTGTGGTCTCTACGTCCTGTGCGCCCTTACGGTATGCCTTCTTGTTTTCATAGTCGATAATATCCTGCTCAGCGACGATGGCCTGCTCGAGGATGCGAAGTTTTGCCTGCTTGTGCCTAAGTTTTTGCTGGAGTTCTCCCACGATAAGCGCACGACGCGCAATATCTTTGCGCATGGCATTATGGCGATCATCCTCTTGTTTTGCTAATCCGTCAGAGAATGCACGATCTGCTTGACCACGAGCAACCTCCGCGCTATCGCGACGCGAAGCCTCGGCATCAAGACCGATTTCTCCCTCATCATCATCTTCATCTTCGTCATCGTACATTTCCCAATCATAGCAGATTATTTTTGCAAAAAGAAAACCCACTTTAAATTCAGTGGGTTTACAAAAAATATATTATTCAGATGTCAGTGTTAAGCGGAGATAAGCGTGAATTTGAGCTCGTCATTCGGAGGACTTGGAAGAATCGCAGGTTTATAGATGTTTTGGTCAACAAACCATTCGAGATTTTCTTGCCAATTAGCGACATCGTCCCCATCGGGACCAAACTGTGCACCGTAGCTGAGGCCAACTTCAGCAAATCCGATAAGTTTGTTTTGCTCATCCTTATCAAATATGCAAAGTACGCCTTTATGAGTATCGGATTTGAGACGCTGCACTTCACAGTAAAAGCGCTTGTCGAGTGCCGTTGCCCACACAAAATCAGGATTATCACACTCCTCACAGCCACCTTCCAAAGGAATGCGCTTGGCATTGGGAATATCAGTCGCTGGATCCACATAAGGAACCATAATTGCACCATTGAGCGCGATCTTCTTTTCTGCAACCAATTTCTGTCCGATGTCCCATCCTGCAAGTGCGTGCCCCACATCGATACCCGCAACTTCAGCTGCCTCTTGTAGATACAGGCGGTCACCTTGCCCTTGTCCTACCCAATCTCCGCGCGTAACGCGCGCGAAAAGATCAAGAAAAATATTTTCAGCTGAAGTTCCCTTGGCATGATATTCTTCGCGTAGTTCACTGCGACGTGCCGTTCGAAGAGCTTTCTTGCGCTCGCAAAAAAACGTATCCATGTGACAGCGTGATTGTTTTTGTATTGTGTAATAAAAATCACACGAACACTGTAG
>JAYSZV010000192.1:0-1312 GCA_043737875.1 Candidatus Lloydbacteria bacterium | reverse complement strand
TTCAGATTAGAAAGCACCTTAATGCGCGCCGTGATACCGGGAGCGGAGTCGCGCGGTAACACCATCGCGTCATGGAGAATACCGTCGATGCGGTAGCGCACGAGCAATTGGTTTTCCATCGGTTCGATATGAATATCGGATGCGCTTTGGATAATGGCGTGATTAAGCAGAGTGTCCACGATACGCACCACCGGTAAATCTTCGGCGAGTTTTTTGAGGTCTTTTTCGGATGCGGGATTATCGTCATCCTCGGCAAGCATCTGAATTGACTGCGCCTCTTGTTGGATGATATCTCCAAACTCCGCCTTCAGTGACTTCTGATACTGGAGCAGCGCCCCTTTCACCGACTCTTGGTCGGTAAGTCGCGTGAGGATACGTATGCCCACTTTCTTGCGCACGAAGTCGATGGCTTCGAGGTCGTCGACGTCGAGCATGGCAACCTCGAGGCCGGAGTCACCCTTACGAAAGGCAACAATGTTGTGCTTGCGTGCAATGGGCTCGGGAATGAGCGAGAGTATTGCGAAGTCTATTTTCTGTCCTTTCAGGTCTACAAATGGAACACCAAGGATGTATGCTTGAACGCGACGAAGGTCATCTGAAGAAATTTTACCTTGCGAGACCAATACTCCGCCCACGTCACCACCCTTTTTTTCGGCTTCTTTTTCTGCAGAAAGGACCTCGGCACGCGTCGCGAGACCGGAGTCGAGAATAAATTTTTTAAGTTTGCTTTCTTGGACGAGCATAAAATATAAAGTACTTCTTTTATTATAGGTGTTCTTGTCGTCTTGGAAAAGGAACAGCAAAAAAAGAGGCCGAAGCCTCTGTTGTTACTATCCATTTAAATTTTTCTGAGGCTTCCCTCCGCCGCCTCGAGATACCTCTTGAGCGATTCATCGTACATGCCTGATGCACGCAAAAATGCGATTCTCCGAGGTGGTTTTTTGGTGACGTCTTCCAAGGTCAATGATTGCATCAACCTCAAACCCGAGGCAAGTCCTTGGTAAAATTCTACACCCTCTGTTCCGTCATGACATCGTTCGAGAAGTTTTTTGTACTTTTCATTTTCTGCTGCTACAGCTGGGGAAAAGCCATCGCATAAGTCGCTAATCCTCATTGCTTCCAACGGCTCCACTTTAAACTCAGCCATTTTTTCACCTAGTCATGTAATTAACTTTATGCACAGTATCACACTTATGCATTACCGTCAATTCAAGCGTAATGGTTCAATAGCTTGGACGCAAAGTATCCATTACACTTTGCGTCATATGCCATACACTATAAACCCTGCTATGCCCCGTGTGCGTCGAGATGC
>JAYSZV010000191.1:0-3452 GCA_043737875.1 Candidatus Lloydbacteria bacterium | reverse complement strand
GTCCTCTCCCCTATTTCTCGTTATGATGACCTCATCTGAAAATGGCAACATCGAGGTGGTTGTCGGGGTACGGTTTGTTGTCAGTGGCAATGACTCGGAAACCGCAGCGACATAATTTTTTGAGTTACTGAAAATTGGCGAGTTTGCAAGTACGCCACTCCATAAAAGCATACTGCTCCCCAGCATGAATAATGCAATTGAGGCGTTAAATCCGACACTTTTTATCAAAGGATATTTCTCTCGCAATATGAGGTGATGCTCTTCATTGGTGCGCACCGTAAGTGTGGGTGCACTCATCGGCACTTGTGGCATCACTCTTATCGAAGGGATGGCAGAGTTCTTCGTCGAGGCTCGAGGCGAGGGTGTCGGTGGCTGCGTGCGTACGGGTTCGGTGACAGCTGGCGTGCTCGCTTTCTGCTCCACAGGTGCATGATGTATCGCATGGTGTGGGTTCGTTTTTTTCTCTGCCGAATCGCGCCCCGATAGTGGTCTTCCTACTTGAGGAAAGAGTGGTAAATTTTCGTGATGCGCGCGTGCATCCACGCTCGTCTTGATGGGGTGATGCGGTGACTCAATTTCTGATTTGGGTTGTTGCATTGGAGTACTCGCAAGTGAGGGTGCCGCGTGTCCCAAGAGCGTGGCATCCCAATTGTCTTTCTTATTATGCGTGTCTTTATTTCCGTCCTTATTCCCCGATGAAAGTTCGTCGTGGTCTTGCGTCACCGTGAGATGGGAGACAGGATTTCGCGTGACTTGTCCGAGTGAATGCGTGAGCGCGGGTGTGACCTCGGGTGATTTCACGGGTACTTCAGGTGCAGTCGGCTTAGGACTTTCGACCTCTACTGCCTCAACATTCATCTGAGTCGGGACATTCCCCAAAGAAATTGGTGTTTGTACATCTGCATCAACGAAACTATCACGATGCGTCGGGTCAGAAACCACGACGCGCCCTACGAACGAAAATGGCGACGCACCCTGCGTGCGGTTTGCATTCCCAAATGTAGGAATATTTTGCGTAATTCCGTCGGCATTGTGTTCAGAAAATAATTGCTCCGACGCCATGGCATCCGTGGTACTTCCGTCAGAATTTTTCTCGGGCATTGCCTTGAGGGCATCACTCGCAACCTCGGGGGGGGCATCTATTAATTCACTTTTGTCGACGAAGTTAATGTCCTCATACGAAAGCAGTAACGTCTGCGTGACAGCGAGTAAGGAGTCGAGCTCAATCACAAACTGCCCATTATTCCATTGTCGATATTCGATTTTGTTGATACGACAAAGGTGATCCAAATATTCTTTGGTGTAGCCAGAAATCTTGGCGCCAACCTCGAGGGAAACGTAGCGCTTCTCTTTCGCCTCATCTGAGAGTTGAGATAGTGTTTTGTTACCTACATCCATTTGTTTCAGAATACAACAAAATTAATAAAAAACAATACTTCGCTATAGACTATTTAGCGTTAATTAGCCAAGCAATTTCTTGAATACTTCTCCGAGCACCTGTGGGTTCGCACTCCCCTTCGATGCTTTCATTCCTTGCCCAACGAGAAACTGAAGTGACGCAGTTTTCCCTGCTTTGTACTCACTGGCGACCTTTTCATTAGCCGTTATGACATCACGCACAATCGCCTCGATTGCTCCTGCGTCACTTTTCTGAATAAGTCCGTTCTTTTCTGCGACCTCCTTCGCGTCACCCCCCTCTCGATACAAAATAGCAAGGGTGTCTTTTGCTCCACGTGATGAAAGATCACTTGCATGCACCATCTTAATAAGTGCAATAAAATTTTCAGGTGTCACTTTCCATAGCGTCCCATCTCCAGCCTTCATCATCGATGCAAGGTCTGAAGTTAAATAATTTGATGCAAGCTTAATCAATTCTTTCTCCCCAACGAGTTTATCCGCCACTTTGGCAAAGAAATCCCCAATCACATTATCGGTCACAAGCATTTCCGTGATGAAATCAGGAAAACCAAATTCTTCAGTAAGTCGCGCTCGCCTCTCCCATGGGAGTTCAGGCAGACCCACTTTCAAGTTTTGAAATTCAGGTATTTCGGAAATTTGCATCTTCGGCAAATCAGGCTCTGGGAAGTAACGATAGTCGTTTGCGCTTTCTTTCTTGCGCTGACTAAATGTCTTGCCTGCATTCTCGTCCCACCCGCGTGTTTCTTGCACTATTTTTTCTCCACGACCGAGCACTTCTGCGTGACGCTTTATTTCATACGCAATCGCGTCTCCTACTGCCTTGAATGAGTTGATGTTTTTCACTTCCACTTTTGTACCGAAGGTTTCCGTTTCAGAAATAGAAATATTTGCCTCAACGCGCATTTCACCCTTTTCCATGTTCGCGTCTGACGCGCCGAGATAACGGAGGAGGAGTTGGAGCTCTTTTGCAAAGCGCATTGCAGTTTCCGCGTCATGAATGACCGGTTCCGTCACAAGCTCCATGAGAGGAACCCCCGCGCGATTAAAGTCGACAAGCGAATAGTCGCCTCTATCGTGGCGCGAACTTCCCGTATCTTCCTCAAGGTGGATGCGCGTGATGTCTACACCTGCGAGTGCGCCACTCGATATAAGCGGATATTTATACTGACTTATCTGATAGCCCTTTGGAATATCAGGATAAAAATAATTTTTACGGTCCCATTCGGTAAAGTCAGCAAGTGTCGCTCCAATAGCAGTACCCACGCGTAGCACATGCTTCACCGCCTCTTTGTTTATGACTGGCAGTGCTCCCGGTTGTGCTGTGCAGACAGGACAAATGTTCCAGTTCGGGCGCTCTTCATCAGAGTCATTTTTGCATCGACAAAACATCTTTGTTTGCGTCTTGAGTTCTGCGTGGATTTCGAGTCCTATTGTTGTTTTGTATGCCATATATTAGAGAATTTTCATAAATAGCGAACTTCTTTGTTGTGGAGCCTCGGCAACTCGGTCAACATATAGGAGTATGTCTTCCTCATTGCTTTCTCCACGCCTCGAATTTCATCTATTTCTGAAAATTCTATTGTAGAAAGATTCTAGCACAATTTTATAATTCAGGGACCAGACCGGTATTTGACATTTATACTAAATAGTGCTATTATGTGTATTGTTCTTTCTTATACCAACTTTGGAGTTTTGATGTTCAAACGTGCATTCATTTCAATCGCCGTCACTCTTTCTTGTGCGATTCAGGCGCAAGAGGTTGTCGACGCTCCCCCCTCAAACTTTGAGGGAATGAAACGTGTGGTTATACAAAATTGCATCACGACGACCGGTGTTAAGCTCAGTGACGTTATGTATGTGAAGAGTATGAATAACACGCCAACTGAAGTTGTTAATGTCATTTCGGTTGGTGGCCAAAAATTTTTTCAGTCTCATGCTGAGTCGATTAACTGGACAACCTATCTGAAAAAGGATGGCGTTTGGAAGCGTTATGACACCATGTCGTCTGAATTAGAAAAAGAAATGTTGCTTGT
>JAYSZV010000190.1:0-1322 GCA_043737875.1 Candidatus Lloydbacteria bacterium | reverse complement strand
TGCGAATGGTTCTTTGCGTAACAGCTTTGTGACCTCATCCTGTGCGCACTCTTCTGCAGTGGTGACCTCAATAGTGCTCCGCTTTTCTGCACGCTGAGTGATACGCTCATATGCACGAATGATTTTAGGAAGCATATGTGCGTGACCGTTACCACGCACGGTGTCCACAAAGCGCTCCAATGACGGGGCATCGGACATCTTTCCTTCTGCTTCCAGTTCGTAGAGTGCTTGTGCGTACCATGTTGCGCGCATAAATAAGGTTAGGCTTTCGCGTTACTCGTTCGTAAAATTTTCTCAGCAGCGAGGACAGCCATACGTGCAACCTCCTTCTCGCTCTCGCGGAGCATATAGACGCGCTCCTCATCGGCGAGTTTTTTGGCATCACCGAGCATTGCAACGCTTTTCTCTTGTGCCTCACGAAGAATACGGTGTTCTTCATCGAGACCTTGCTTCCGCAATGTTTCGACGAGCTTACCCCCCTCCTCGCGTGCATGTGCGAGCACTTTTACCCCCTCCACCTCAATGCGCACTTTCTCTTGTGCGACGAGCTCTGCATCCTCTAATCCTTGCGCGAGCTTTTGCTGACGCTTTTCGAGAATTGCGAAAATAGGCTTATAGACGTAGCGATGGAGTACGAAAAGCGCAATAGAAAAGTTCACCATTTGTGCGGCGAGGAGTTTCCAGTGAATTCCAAATACTTTTGCTATTTCTTCCATAATAATGTTGCTCGTGCCGTATGGCGTTTATTAAACGAACTTAATGACGATTGCCATCACGAATGCCAATAATCCAAGTGCCTCTGCGAATGCAGCACCAAGGAGCATTGTGGAAAAAATCTTTCCGTATGCGTCAGGGTTGCGAGAGATACCTTCCGATGCGCGACCGACGAGAAGTCCGATACCGATACCTGGACCAATCATTCCGAGTCCAACTGCGAGTCCTGCTCCGATAAGTTTTGCTGCTTCGATTTCCATATAAAGTGAATTATTTCTTAAAATTGATAATCAAGATAAATACTAATGCTCCGTTTCGGTCATTGCCATTTTTACGAAAAAGAGCGTCAAAAGGGAGAATACTACACCTTGTAGGAGTCCGACAAACATTTCGAAGACCATAAAGGGCGCAGGAAGGATATATGGGACAAAGAACGTGAGGACACCAATCAAAATGCCACCCGCGAAAATGTTACCGAAGAGACGGAATGAGAACGACACAAGACGGATGAGTTCCGAGATAAGCTCGATAATTCCTACGAAAAATCCCATGAATGAGTGGAAGTTAAAGAATCGGCCCAGATAGCGGACACCATGCGTACGCAGTCC